>DAOSBX010000056.1:14277-16166 GCA_035361075.1 Candidatus Hydrogenedens sp.
CCCCACCGAAGGACAGGTACCCGAAGGTGAAGGAACAAGTGAAGGGAGCCCCACCGAAGGACAGGTACCCGAAGGTGAAGGAACAAGTGAAGGCACTGCTAACGAAGGATATTTAGATGATTGTCCGATAACCAATGATTTAATTATTGCACAGGATGTTTCTGGTGATGCTATTTCTACTACGGACAATAATATCTATTATATTCCAGGTAAATCTTTAACCGTTACAGTTACTTTTACTAAAACTACTTCAGAAAACATCCTTGCATTAGGACTTACTTCACTATTCCCTAAGGGCTGTCAATTTCAAGGTGTTTCTCCAACAAATGCCCCTGCGATATATCCTACATCAAGTAGGGCGGTCTCCAATGGTATAAATCCTTTTGAATTCGCCTGGATAGATATTCCCCCATTCCCATTCAGTTTCAGTTTTAATGTCTATCTTCCCTCAGACTTACAAGGTGCCTACCAAATAACCACACAAGCAATATATCGAGAAGCAGGTCCTCAACTCTGTTCAAATATTGTTTCTACCTCTTTCGCAGGGAATACTCAACCCCAGGAAGGAGAGGGTTTGGTAGAGGGACTTATGGAAGGTTTTAATGAAGGTGATAAATATGGTTGCTCAAATAATACTTTTGTCGGTTGCCAATGCAAAAACAAAACTCCAGAGAAATTATTAAAAATCCTTTTTGGCGATTGGATATTTATGATACTTACGATAGGAACTTTAGGTCTAACAAACAAAGTTAAAACATAAAAAGAGATTGATAAAGAAAGGGTCTTTTATGAGAAACTATTACCAAAGTAGATTTGTAGTTATTATTTGTTTAATTTCTCTTTTTTCATTCAGTTTTTATGTTTATGCAGAGAATAAGATATACTTTATTGCCCCTGATGCAGGTTTAATTCGTGAGGTGCTCCCTGAAAAGGTTGAAAAAGACAATTGGTATCCCCCTGAAGCAACGTTGGAAACTTTCTCAACCAGTTACATAACTTTTAATATAGCCTATAGCGACTCGGATGGTGTAGGATTTAAAGATGCGAGTCATCCAAACCGTAAGTTGTGTCTCAAAAAAGCATTAGAGTATATATCTAATATTTTTAAGATTTCAGGCTCGATTGATATTCTTGTTACAGAAAGTGAGAATGATGGTTCTGGTGCACTTGCATTTGCAGGGAGTTATGTCTTTGAAAATGAGACGACGTTCAGCCCTACTTTCTCTCAACAAAGGTTATTAACTGGAACAAAACCGGTTTCTTATGTATCAGAAATAGAGTTAACTGTTGATTTCGGTTATGATTATTATGAAGACCCTAACAATACTACCCCAGCGAGTGGTCAGATTGATCTGGTATCTGTTCTTATTCACGAGTTTACCCATGGTTTTGGGTTCTTATCTTTTGTAGAAGCAACAGGTGTAACGCAACAAACAGAAAATAATAACTACATGTATACAACCTTTGACCAGTTTATATATAAAAATGATAATGCTCTTTATTCAGGTTCACCCCCAATGTTTCAGGGGAGCCAAGCAGATTTAATTAGTAATGAATTAGTTTTCAAATCAGATTATACAGAGTTTGTATACAGCGTTCAAGGAATCCCTCTTTACTCAAAAGAACCTTTTCTTGATGGGACAAGTATTTGTCATTGGGACCCAGACAGGACAGGTATACAAAACGCAGTGATGAATCCCAGATACAAGGCGGGGGCTATAATTCGTGAATATGCTTTAATTGATTTATGTGCCCTTAAATCTCTTGGTTATGGGAATGTTCAACTTCCTGGTGAGGGACAAACCAATGAAGGGACAAATGAGGGTGAAGGGGCATCTGCCGAAGGTGCTACTACGGAAGGACAAACCAGCGAAGGGACAAATGAGGGT
>DAOSBX010000057.1 GCA_035361075.1 Candidatus Hydrogenedens sp.
TACCAATTTTAACCTTTGCATAAGCCACTCCTTCTGTTAAAGGGTTAAAACACTTATATATTACATGTGTAGGAGACAGTCCGTACACATATAAGCCCTTATTGAACATTAAACTTTCTCTAATTAAGTTATCATATTTTTATATTGTTTGTCAAGTAAAATTTTAAATTTATTTTACAATTATTATTTTATTTTAACACCTTCAAGATCATGTCTACAGGCATGAGATATGCCACAGGAAATCTTGCTATATATTTGTATTATTTTTACTATAATTGTTTGCTAAATTACAAATAGGGGCTTGATTGGGTATGGAATATATCATTAAGATTAGTAAGTGTTATAGTCATGAATAATACTTAAGTATTGGTTTTCTATTTTCTTTATTATGAAGGTAGGAAATAAGTGATGAATTAATAAATAAGTACTCATAAAGAGGAAATACGTTTTACTTAATCGTTATAATAATAGAAAGAAGTTCATATCATTAACTTTTGTAGGAGTTTAGGATGACATTAAGCAGAGAAGAGATATATCGCATTTTTACTGAGACAGTTATTATAAAAAAACCAAGATACGGGATTATCAAAGGTTATCATGAACTGCCGTATATTTGTCTTGGGGAGGCATTAGAGAGTCGGTATAACTCTTTATGTGTTCGAGGGAAAATACATGTTTCGCCTCAATTTGTAATTAAGCCGTCATATTATAAGGCAAAATATAGCGACCTTTTTGGTGAGAATGCGGTAGATATTGAAATAGCAGGTCGGATATTTGGTTTCATAGGTTTTCCAGATAAGCCTGTGGAATGTAAACTGGAATATTTAGAAGTTACCCATTTAGAACAAAATATTGATACCGCATTATCACATAGTTTAGATGAGTTGGAGAGAAAAGAAGATATTACGACCGGTGTTTTTATTACACCTGACAGTAGATACTATCCTATTTCCATTGAACGATTTATTACAGCTATTCTTGATGATGAATTTGCTTTTTAAGGAGGACGTATTATGAAAAGTGCTTATGAGTTGGCTATGGAAAGACTGAACAAGATGTCGGGAGAAGTAAAAAAATTATCTCCTGAGCAGAAGGAAAAGATTGCAGAGATAAATCGCAAGTATGACTCTAAAATTGCGGAGTTAAAAATTACTTATGATAACAAGATGAATGCCGTTTCAACCTTTGAAGAATATGAACAGTTGAAGTCAGAACTTGCTAATGAAATTCAGAAGTTAGAAGAAGAACGTCAGCAAGAAAAAGATAAAATTTGGGAGAAGGGCAATAAATGTCATAAAAAATAGGACGTTAACCGTTTTCTTGTATAATTAAGTGCAGTGTATAGAGTTAATGTTATGTTCCTTCCTATGTGCTTTTTTCTTATCAATTTAAGAATATATAACGTTGTGGATTAGTTTATATGAATATAAGAAAGGATTACGAAACAGAGAGAAAGAGACGAAGTATTAATCCTTGTCTAACATGTGGTGCGTGTTGTGCTTTTTACCGTGTATCTTTTTATTGGCGTGAGTGTAGTGATAATAAGCCTGATGGGGTTCCGATAAGTTTATGTGAGGACTTAAACATGTTCCGACGGGTAATGAAAGGGACTAATCAATCTAAACCTCGGTGTATTGCCCTAAAAGGAACCATCGGTAAGCATGTGTTTTGTAGTATCTATTGGCGTAAACCATCTATTTGTTGTGATATTGAGCCATCATATAAATATGGCTTTCCAGAGTCTAAATGTGACAAAGCCCGTCTTGCTTATGGATTAACTCCATTAACTCCGGGAGATTGGAAGGCACCAGAAATTGACGCTCCGGATTTTTATTCCCCTGCGGCGTGATGGTTTATCAATAACTTGATTATTAAAGCTTAAAAATAGTTCCTTTACTATATTTCTCTAATCCTTTGGTTGCATTTCTTGTATCTAAAATTAAGGCGGAGTTAGATACAATCTGTTGATAATCAAAGGACGAATGGTCTGTCACAATGACGACGAGGTCAAATTGAGATAAACCGTTGGATAGGGGATAAGAAGTAAATACGTTTCCTTCCACGTGTATCGTTTTGACAAATGGGTCTGAAAAATAGATTTCTGCCCCTTTATTCA
This sequence comes from Candidatus Hydrogenedens sp., assembly GCA_035361075.1. Lineage (NCBI taxonomy): Bacteria > Pseudomonadati > Candidatus Hydrogenedentota > Candidatus Hydrogenedentia > Candidatus Hydrogenedentales > Candidatus Hydrogenedentaceae > Candidatus Hydrogenedens > Candidatus Hydrogenedens sp. Next base: position 2,117 of record DAOSBX010000057.1, read on the forward strand.
GTAGTAGAGAAATAATATCAACAGCGGGTGATTCACGAATATCCGAAATGTCTTTTTTATAAGTTACACCTAATAATAAGATTTTGCTTCCTTGGATACTTTTCATTTTTGTATTTAGTGCGTCAGCCATTTTTTCAACGACATATCTGGGCATAGATGAGTTTATTAGTCGTGCGAGTTCAATAAACCGTGCTGTATAGTTTAATGTTTTCATTTTCCAGGAGAGATAAACAGGGTCAATGGGGATGCAATGTCCACCCAATCCGGGTCCTGGATAGAACGGCATAAATCCGAATGGCTTGGTTTTTGCAGAATCAATTACTTCCCATATATCAATGTTTAGCTGATTACAAATCATTGCCATTTCGTTAACCATTGCTATATTTACAGCTCGGAAGGTATTTTCTAACAATTTGGTCATTTCCGCTGTTCTTGCATTTGAAACAGGTATAATTTCAGAAACTGCATGTTTATATAATTCGGTTGCTTTTTTTGTGCATTCATGGGTAACTCCACCGATAACTTTAGGAGTGTTCCGTATGTTGTATTGTTTGTTCCCAGGGTCATATCGTTCGGGAGAAAAAGCAAGATAGAAATCTTTACCTACCCGCATACCCTTTTTTTCTAATCGTGGTAAAATAACTTCTTCTGTGGTGCCAGGATATGTTGTGCTTTCGAGAACAATCAGCATTCCTGAGTGTAAATAAACCTCGATGGAGTCGACCGCTTGGATAATAAAAGATATATCTGGTTCTTGGAGTTTATTTAATGGTGTAGGTACGCAAATAATGGCTGAATCTACATATTGTAAAATTTTGTAGTCATTGACGACATTGAATCTACCCGAAGAAATTGCTTCTTTTATCATTGTTGCTGGGACATCATCCAGATAAGAGTCTCCACTGTTTAACTTTTTAACCTTCTCTTTATCTGTTTCTATCCCATATACCTCTAATCCACCTTTATAGAATTCCAGAGATAAAGGGAGTCCTACATAGCCCAATCCTAACACGGCTATTTTAGAGATGGGTTTATCATTCATAAACGGTTTCCTTTGTTATTCTTTTTATTCATAATATAAGATTTTATCTCGATAACCCAACATGCCAGCCTGACATAAAGAGAAATCATACCGAAGTGGGTCGTCAGGGCAGATATATTGAAACACTTCTGTTATATGTATGGCAGTCTTTATATTAAGTGAATGTGTTTTAACAATGCCCCAGGACGTAGCCCAATGATATATATGAGTATCTAACGGGACGATGAGTTGGTTAGGATAAATGAAGTCCCAATAACCGATGTCAATTTCGTCTTTACGAACCATCCAACGTAGGTATAAGCATAATCGTTTGCATGCACCACCTTTTTCAGGGGCTGGAACTAGAAAGAATAGGGGGTCATTGGCTAATGTTCTCAATTGACTTGAAAATTGCTGAAGGGCAAGCCACAAATTTTGATGCTCTCGTTCATAGTGTTCACGAAAACATGCTTTGATGGAGGAATATTGTTCTAATATTTTTCGGAGAGCGTATAAAAGATGTGCAACAGTTAAGCCTGAAACAAACCTATGTTTGAATGAGGATAACGATGTTTCCAACTCTGAACGTGACCAATGAGGTAACTCAATTGATGGGGATTTAAATAAATTTAATATCTCTTTTATTTTTTTATTGAATGCTTTGACATTTCCAAAGGCAAATAACGCAGAAATTAATCCTACTATTTCCTGATCTTTTGCTGAATTATAATTATGTAGCCAATAGACAGGGTCATTTTTGACAAATTCAAGATGGTGGTATTTGTTGTAAATTTTGGCTAATGATTTTTTTATATGTTGTAATTTTGTTTTTAAAAGCATAATTATTAAATACTTATATACCAGATATGATAGACTAATTATAGACTAATTAAAGACGTTCAAGGACATCACTTTCGAACAGGAGATTAATTATGACACTTCCGAGCAATTTAGGGCAACATATTGCACGACTACGTGAAGGGAAAGGCATCTCACGGGAAGAATTAGCGAAACGAAGTCGTTGCAAAACGGAAATAATAGAAGCCTTAGAAGAAGGACAACTGTCGCCATCATTAGCACCATTACTCCAGATAGCACGTGGATTAGGTGTGCATTTAGGAACGTTGTTGGATGATAAACCGCAAGCTGGACCTATTATTACGCGACGTGGTAGCGAAGCACGTCCTGTTGTGCGATTTTCTGGGATTCGTGTAGCATCTGATTCGAGCACACTTGAATTTCATCCATTGGCTTATAATAAGGCGGGGAGACATATGGAACCCTTTGTTATAGATGTTCATCCGACTGTTTCCGAAGATTGTATGTTCTCAGTTCATGAGGGAGAGGAATTTATTTATGTTCTTGAAGGGAAGATACAGGTTTCTTATGGTTCGGAAATTTATATTCTAAGTTCTGGAGATAGTATTTATTATGATTCCACAAATCCACATGAGGTTCGTGCAGTAGGTGAAAATAACGCTCGTATTTTGGCTGTGATTTATACCCCCGAATAATTAGTTGAATATATTAATCATTTTATATTTCGATGCTTTTCAGGGACGTAAGATAATTTAAGCACAAGCAGTTCTAATGCGATTTTTTCGTCCATGCCTGTTTGACGCATAGTGTACGTCGTCTCGTTGCATAAGTTCATGGCAGTTACTAATTTTTTCAATCCGAATCGTTGAGCTAATGGGGTTACTTTATTTCTGACGAAGGTGCTTTTGGGTTGTTCTTCGGAAATGGCTAAGGTTCGGTATGCATTTTCTAATAACCATTGGATAACCCCAATAATTTCAGGGGGTTCTTTCCCTTGCTGTATCAATTCTTTAAGTATGAGCCAAGCATTTTTCATATCTCCGCGAGCAATAGCGTCTGTAAGGTGCCACACACTTTCCTCTGCGACATCTGCACATGAGGCTAATACATCTTTTATTGTTATTGTTTCTCTATCCCCAACAAATCCGACTAAAAGGGTGAGTTCATTTTGAATGTCTTTTAATTGGGCACCGCACCTCGCCATTAATTCTTCTAATGCCTCTAATGATATTTTTTTCTTTCGTTCTGCCAAGTATTTTTTTATCCAATCTCTTAGTTCATTCGGACTTAATAGTGGGCATTCTATAATGCCGTTGATTTTAGTAAATGTTTTATACAAAGGTTTTCGAGCATCTGTTGACTCTGCAATGCATAACAACAAGGTGGTTTCGGAAGGATTTTCTAAATACTCCACCATGGATTGAATAGATTTTGCCTCACTTTTCTCGCTACGGTCTAAAACTTCAAATTTTCGGACAATGACCACCTTTTTAGATGAAAAGAAGGGAAGGGTTTTACATTCCATTAGGACTTCATCAATGCTGGTTTCGTCTCCATAAAAGGTGCGTATACCAAATGATTCTTCACCTGATGGGATAAATCGTGCTGTCAGTTGTTCAACCATCTCTTCCGCAAGTACGGGTTCAAAGCTGATGTTATTCCCTGATACGGAGGGGCAAAATAAAAGGCACTTGCTAACTATATCTCCTTTATCTAAGGATTTTTTGAATTGTTTTATATCCATGTATATCTTTCTATAGGCACAATGTTGTATTTATATGGGTTAGTTTTGATAATTATTGGTTTAATTTGATATTACCACGGTTCAACAGTACGGTAGAAAATATCTGATGCTAACTGTTCTAATGCTTCTGAAACGGCTCTGTTTTCCTCATCACTTGCAAATGAACGGACTGGGATTAAAAAGGTCTCTACATTGCCTCGAGTTCTGTCTGAGGTTTGTCCTACCGCATGGGTGAAATAGGTGCTTTCGCCTGTCATGAGCGGTTCCTGCCATAGAACTTTACCCTCATGTTGGTCTGTTACACGTACTGCAGCGGTAACCACAATCAGGAATTGGGTTGTTTCATCTCTCACATCATAGGTGAGACCTTTTCTCTTATAATCAAGGATGGCTCCTTCAATAAGTAAGTCTGCTTCTTCTGGTTTGACTACCTTTAATCTACCATCATTAATGAATTTTCGTATTAGTGCATTGGTTAGGGGTGCTTGCAAATCATATTCGGAGGATTTATTATAAAATCCAGATATGGCTACCGTCTGATACTTGGGATTTAGTGAAAGTTTTGTTGTATAGGCACAACTTACTAATATGTTTAAAATAAAGAGCACTGTAAAGATACTACATATAAATCGAAATTGTGATGTTAATGTTCGTTTCATAAACATATCAGGTTATTGTTTACTTGTTTCCTGTTCAAATTGGGCACGTAATTCACTTGTTTTCGCTGGATTTTCTTCAAGCCAGCGGTTCGCTTTCTCTGCGAATGATGTATCGCTGTATTTTGTCGCAACTAATTGGTAATAGATACGTGCCGAATCAAATTCTCTTTGTTTTTCATAAAATCGGGCTACTATCATTTTTTGTTCTGCTATGTTTTCCCGCATTTTACTACGCCATTCTTTTAGTTCCGCACAACGAGAGTCCTCGGGGAAATTGCGTATAAATTCATCAATTGCATCGACCGCTAATTCTGCTCTACTCTGGTCATATATGGGCTTTAATGATGAATCATAATAACATTTTGCTAAGCTGTAACGTGCATCGTCCACCCAATCGGATTGGGAATAATTTTCTATAACGCGACGGTATTCGTAGGTTGCCTCGATATATTCCTTGCGTGCTTGGTGGCATAGGCCAATTTTATATTGAGCCTCTGCAGCGCCTGGCATGAAGGGTTGGTTGTTAACTACCATACTATATACTTCGATGGCTTGTTTTAAAGGTTTCCCCTTGAAGATAGAGAACCATTTGCTCCTTTTCTTTAAGCCTTTTTCATACAGCTTATCGCCAATTTCATATTGTTTTTTAATTGCCTGTTCATATAATTTGGAATCTGGATAATTCGATACCAGCTTCTGGAACTCTTTTGCAGATTCTAACCATTTGCCCATTGCCATTTTTATTTCACCTCTTAAAAATAAATTCTGGTCTGCTAAGGGGTCTTGTCCATAGAAGTTGATGAATTTTTCAGTTTCTTTCAATGCTTTTTTTAGGTCACCTTGTAAAAATAAACTTCGTGCATACTCGACTTGCAATTCTGCGGTCTCTTTTGGCATTCGCTTAATGTTTATAAAGCGTCCTGTTTGGGGTGTCCATGTCCATTGTGAATAACTATCGAGTGTGATTAAGCAAGCCATGAGTATTAAAATCATTACCACATTCTTTTTCATTTCTATTCTCCAGTTTTAAACGTGTTGTATAATTAACTTTTATATGCCCAAAACTTCGATAATAACATAATTATTTTCATTACTAAATTTGGAATATAATAATATCACATTATAATAATAACACAATTTGACAAAAATTTAAAATATGTTTGTTTCAAATTCTTGTGTATTTTATCGATTTTTAATAAACGAAATCTTTTTTGCATATTTATTATAAGGGAAGCATGAAAAAGCCAGTATTAACTTTGCAAACAACAACTCTCTGGGATTATCCCTCACAACATTATGGTGACCAAATGCAGGGAGACCAGAATTATCCCGGTGCAACTCCTTCGTATATTATATGGAATCTATTACAGCGATATACCCGTGAAAAAGACCTTATTGTGGATCCTATGTGTGGAAGTGGCACAACTATTGATGTGTGTAAGGACTTACATCGCAGGGGTATCGGATTTGATTTAAGTCCCTATCGGGACGACATTATTCCTGCGGATGCACGTAATTTGCCGTTACGCAATGAAAGCGTTGACTTTGTCTTTATAGACCCACCATATGGTACTAATATTCACTACTCAGATGACCCGCGATGCATCGGAACTTTAAGTGCTAACGATGATACTTATTACAAGTCTATGGAGCAATGTATCCGTGAGATTTACCGTATCTTGAAACCTCAGCGGTTTATGGCTTTATATTGTTGCGACTCTTTTCAGAAAAAAAAACCATTTGCTCCCATTGGATTTCGATTATTTTCAATTATGGAACAATGGTTTACACCTATGGATATTATTGCGGTTGTTCGACACAATAGGACATTAAAAAGAAGACACTACCATACGGAGGCGGAACGCGGAAATTATTTCCTCCGTGGGTTTAATTACCTGTTTATAATGAAGAAGGAAATAAAACAGAAAAAATGAAGAAATAAAAATACGAAAGGAAATGAAAATGACTACACAGTATTATTTATCAACTTGTTCCTATGTCAAACTTGTTCTATTATTTGTTCTTCTTTATATGATAGGCAAACCCTGTTTCTCGGATGAGACATATCAAGGACAGTCTTTGCCTATCAAAAATTCACGGGGTGATTATACCGTCGCCTGTTTCTATTTCCCGAACTATCATATAGACAAACGAAACGAAAAAGTTCATGGACAGAATTGGACTGAATGGGAATTAGTAAAAAACGCCAAACCTCGATTTGCAGGACATCAACAACCAAAAGTTCCCTTATGGGGGTATGTAGATGAAGCCGACCCTAAAGTTATGGAAATGAAAATTGATAGCGCAGCGGAACATGGGATTGATGTTTTTTTGTTCGACTGGTATTGGTATAACGATGGACCCTTCTTACAGCGATGTTTAGACGAAGGCTATCTTAAAGCACGAAATCATAATCGTGTTCGTTTCGCCGTAATGTGGGCTAATCACACATGGCTTAATATTCATCCTGCTTCATTAAAAACAGTCCAATCTCCACAGGTGCTGTATCCTGGTGAAGTAACCCCAGAAACCTTTGAACAAATTACTGATTATGTGATTGAAAAATATTTTTCCGACTCTGCCTACTGGACTATCCACGGCAAACCCGTATTCTCTATTTATGAAATCCATACCTTTGTTGATGGTATTGGTGGTTTAGAAGTTGCTAAAAAGGCATTAGATAATTTCCAGAAGAAGGCAATTGCCAAAGGGTTTCCTGGTGTCCATATTAATGTGGTCAATATTGAAAATCGCATGCCAAAATGTGTCCAGGGTAAAATGTCCCCAGCCGAATTAATTCGTTATTTGAATATAGATAGCGTAACTTCGTATGCATGGGTTCTGGATACTCCACTAAATACATTTCCTGAAACACCCTATACAGAAGTGGCAAACCGATTTGATAACATCTGGGCAGAACGCTCTCAACAATTTGGTGTTCCTTACTTCCCCAATGTTTCTATGGGATGGGATTCCTCTCCTCGTTGTAAACAGGACGACCCTTTTGAGAACAAAGGCTATCCCTTCACTCCGATACTCTCTGGAAATACACCCGAACAATTCCAATCCGCTTTAGAAAAATGCCGTGCGTTCTTAGATAACAACCCAATCTGCAATAAAACATTGACCATCAATGCATGGAACGAATGGACCGAAGGCAGTTACCTCGAACCCGACACCAATCACGGCTACGCCTACCTTCAAGCAATAAAAAATGTATTTGGAAAGTGACTATAGTATTCCTTTAATATTGTGAATTTAATAATCAAAATCAAATAAAGATTTTTGACAAATTGTTTCTACTATACCATTATTTCTCATTTCTTTTATTTCACCGTTTAACCTTTTTAAAATAATTTCATAATATTTTTTTGAAATTTCTATAGTAATATAGTTCCGTTTTAACTTTTTAGCCACAGCCGATGTTGTTCCTGTCCCTCCAAAAGGGTCTAATACAATATCTCCTATATTTGAACTTGTTTTAATTATCAGTTTCAATAAATCTTCTGGCATCTGGCAGGGATGAGTCCCTATTCTCTCCTTAAATGTCCCGCATACCCTGGAAAATTGCCAGACATCATCCGGAATTTTGCCAAATGGATTTGCTCTTTTGTCTTTATAAACAATCTGTCTTGCAGATGGGATTCTTATATCTTTGTCATTAAATGTAAATTTCTCTTTGTCTTTTGTGAAATATAAAATATGTGTATGAGCCCTGTTGAATTTTTTGCGTTGGTTTTGTCCGAAAGTGTAATACCAGATAATCCAGTTTCTGAAATAGAACCCTGTTTTCTTCAAGATAATACTTATTTCACCGGCAAATTCATCCCCTATAGCAATATAGATACTTCCACTTTTATTCAATAATCTATAGCATTCACCTATCCATTGCATTGACCAATTATAATATTCTTCATAAGGCATGTTATCGTTATGAACATCGTATTTTATCCCAATGTTAAAAGGAGGATCTGCAAATACTAAATCTACACAATTATCGGGCATATCTCGCATTATCTTTATACAGTCTCCTAAATATACTTTATTAACCTCCATGTTTATTCTCCACTGCCAAATAATTCACAAGGTTTGATTTTAAACTGTATTTTTGTTGGGTCCGGAGTTCCACCTTTTCTCTGCATTGTGATTTTTCCAATATAAAGACTTCCTTTAGGAGAAATACATATTTTCCCATTGCCAAAAAAGTTCATAACAAAATTTATATCTTTTAATACCCATGTCGTTGTATTGTTATTCTTATCATATCTTGTAACTAACATCCAATCTGCTGACAATCCTCCTCTTCCTTTTATTATATCACTTACAACTCTAATTCTGTTCTTCTTAAAAAAATTAATAATTTTGTTCTGTATTTTTAAGGGAATTTCATTAAAGAATAGTCGCCTTTTGTCCTTAAGTCTTATATTTTTTAGTTCTTTGAGATTTCCATTTATTATTTCTTTCTCCGGATTTAATTCACCTGTGAAAAGTTTAAGCCAATATGATATTTCTTCATTAAATCCCCACATTTCTTGGTAGCTCGCAACTGTCCTTTTATCTATCTGGTTATAGTCAGAATCGCGATTCGCTTTTTTTAGAGATAGATTTTCAATTTTTATGATGTCCCCAATTCTAATATAAATTTTTATTTGCGCATCTGCTTTTTTGTATTTGACAAATTCCTCATATTCACCTTCTTTTACATCAAATTTATTAACATCTGCTTTTTTTATTCTAACTGGTATTTGAATTGCTTTTACAGATTTGATTTTATTGAGATTATATCCCATAATCTGAAGCCATTCTTGTGCCTCTTTATCTTTTTCCCAGGAATTGAACTTTCTACATATTGTTTGTTCATTGGCAAATCCACCTTTGGCTGTTTTTGAGCCTAATTCTTTCTTATCCATAAAAGACCTCATAAATAAGAATAGTTAAAAGCCATAAACAATTTAGGTAATATTTTATATTACCAAATTTATAATAAAAGATGTGAAAAATAATATCTATCCATCTAACGATAAAGAAGTACTACGATTCGACCTTGCTTTGCTTTAAATATAATACACTTGCTATTCTCAATTTTATATGCATATTTTATTATAGAGTTCACAAAACATGCTATTATTTGATTGCAGAGTTTTATATGGTTTTAAATAAAGATAGCAAGTTAGAAATATGTGAGATTTTTTATAGTATACAGGGGGAGTCTACATGGGCGGGGTGTCCGATGATTTTCATTCGGTTGTCGGGGTGTAATTTAGATTGTTCGTGGTGTGATACGAGGTATGCCTTTGAAAAGGGGACTTTTTTTACTATAGAGGAGATATTGAATATTATCTCCCAGTATAGGTGTAAAAGGGTTGAAATTACAGGGGGAGAACCATTGCTTCAGGAGCCTGTATTGATGTTAATGAAGATGCTGTTAGAGAAAGGATATACTGTTTTGTTGGAGACAAATGGAGCATGTTCGATTAAGGATGTTCCCCCAGGAGTTGTTAAAGTTATGGATATAAAATGCCCTTCAAGTGGGATGGAAAAGCAAATGCTATGGGAAAATATTGATTATTTAAACCCATTTTTAGATGAGGTGAAGTTCGTCATTGCGGACCGAAATGATTATGAGTATGCAGTCGAGAAACTTCATGAGTTCCAATTGGACAAAAAATGTCGGGCTGTCTTATTCTCACCGGTTGCCGGGCGTATATCTTTACAGGAATTTGCCCATTGGATTTTGCAGGATGGTTTGCCAGTGCGATTACAAGTGCAATTGCATCGAATTATCTGGGGCGAGAATACAAGAGGGGTTTGATTTTGTTTTAATCGGTAGATTATTGTTTATGTGTTTGCTATCATCCTTGGGAGTGAAAAGAAATATCACAAATGCTTGAATATAAAAGAGATAGGAGTTCATTTGATATGAAAAAACAACTCTTCTTGTTGTTCTTTGTTGCTGTTTTCCCCTTGTTTTTATCAATTGTTGCTATGGGGCAAGATAATATATCTACAAACACCCCTCCGCCGAAATTGCTCTGGGAGATAGGTACTCCTGATAACAGGTGTTTAGAACTGGCACTGGCTCCTACAAATTATACCCGCTATAGGGAAGATTCCTATTTTATGGTTGGGCATTCTAAACCTGCGGAAGATTGGTGTTATATTCATCCTGGACCCAAGGACGAATGGGCTCAAACGATACCGCATATTTTTACCGTCTTATTTTATCTAAAGTCCGTAGAAACTCAGGAAAACGCCCAGTTGAATTTATATCTGTTGGAGTTCAATAAGACCTATCCGCCTAATTTGACTGTATATGTAAACGGGGCAAATTTCCCGGTTCGACTTCCGCCGGGAAAGGGAACGGATGAATTTTTAAGTATTTTTGATGGCTCATTACCTTCCGCAAGGAAAATTGAAATTTCATTCCCATCTTCATTATTACGATTGGGTGAAAATGTTATTCAGTTTACGGTATCGAGTGGGAGTTGGTTCATTTATGATGCGGTTCAGTTATTCACCCCGAGTAAGTTTGAATTAGCAGAACCGAAAAAGACTGTATTACGAATTGGTAAACCCATACCCATTCCTCTGGTTACATCTGTAGAGGAAAAAGAACTCCGTGACATAAAAATCCCTATCCGTTGTTATGGTCAGCCTTTTGAGGGGAAAATATCTATTACGAACAATGACCCGATGGATATAAATCTTCAGCCTGGCTGGAATACCATTTACTACCCGGTAAAAGAGGTGGATAAGGATACATTTTCGTCCATTGAAATTAAGGAAGAGGACAAAACGGTTGCGACTCGTGACTTTGTTATCCCTCCTGCCAAACAAAAGACTTTATATCTTATTCCACATTCTCACAATGACATTGGGTATACCCACATACAGACAGATGTATTAAAAATACAACAGGAAAACCTTACTAAAGCATTAGAACTTATTGAGAAAACAAAAGACTACCCTCCGGAAGCACAATTTCATTGGTCTGCAGAGGTTTTGTGGGCAGTAAAAAGTTTTTGGCAAGTCGCAGATGAGGGAACGAAAGAGCGATTTAAAAAAGCGGTTAATGATGGTTACTTTGAATTACCGGCTCTTTTTACAAATCAACTCACAGGTCTTTGCAATGGTGAAGAACTTACACATCTCCTTGATGAAGCCCATTATGTATCAAACGAATTAGGAACAACAATTGATTCCGCCCTCATAACGGATGTCCCGGGGTATACATGGGGATTGATTCCCGTTCTGGCACAAGCCGGCGTGAAATATTTTTCTATTGGTCCAAACCTGTCCTGGCGGGTAGGAAATATCCTTGAAGTTTGGGGCGATAAACCATTCTACTGGGCTTCTCCCTGCGGAAAATATAAAGTCCTTACATGGATTGGTTTGGCGGGATATAGTTGGTTCTTCGGCGGAACCAATGCTATGCCAGAGCAAATTCGCAATTATTTGGCAGAATTGGAAGACAGAAATTTCCCCTATGACATAACAATTGCACGGTATAGTGTCGCCAGTGACAATGGACCGCCGGATGATAAACTGCCTGATTTTGTAAAACAGTGGAATGAACAACATAAAACCCCAAAATTGGTTATTACCACAGCCCGCAAGGCTCTACAAACTTTTGAGGAGAAATATGGAAAAGATGTGCCTGTGTATGCTGGTGAAATTACACCCTACTGGGAAGATGGTTCTGCTTCTTCCGCACGAGAGACCGCACTAAATCGAAATACGGTGCGGAAACTTATGAATGTAGAAACGCTATGGGCCTTATGGTTTCCTGATAAATATCCTGGTGAAAAATTTCAATCAACATGGGAAAATGCAGTTTTGTATGATGAGCATACCTGGGGTGCACATAATAGTATTTCCGAACCGGATAATCCGTTTGTAAAAGAACAATGGGCTATAAAGAAATCCTTTGCGGAAAATGCAGAAAAGGGTAAAAATGATTTATTCAATCTATTTGTCAACAATTTTCAACCTGACTATCAAACGGTGTCACAAATTATTGTTATCAATCCGACACCTGTTAACCTGACAAAGGTTGTAACTATCCCCTCTTCGTGGGGACGAAAAGGCAATCGTGTATTAAAAGAGGGGAAACCAGTCCCTTCACAAGTTCTACAATCGAATGACCTTGTTTTCATAGCCCATGAAATTCCTGCATGGGGCTATACGATATTTACCATTGAAGCAGGAACCCCAGAAAATCCGGAAGCATCTGTGATTGTAAGTGATAATACTATGCAAAATGGACGCCTTGAATTAATCATTGACCCACAAACAGGAACCATTAAATCATTAAAAACACAATCTGATGGAGAAGAATTTGTAAAAGAAAATACACAATACAAAACAAATGAGTATCTATACACCTCAGGTCGAAATCCTGAAAACACAAAACGAGCCGAGAATATCCAGATAGAGATAAAAGAAAAAGGTCCTGTTATGGGAAGCATTCTCGTGCGTAGTACATCTGTCCCCGGGGCTAAAGAAATTCAACATGAATATGTGTTATATGCAAATTCAGACTTTGTCGAGGTTATAAATTCTATTGATAAAGAAGATATTCGCACTCCGGAAGCGGTTCATTATGCGTTTGCTTTTAATATTGACAACCCTAACATTCGATATCAAACACCTTTTGCGGTGGTTCATTTACCGGAACAACAATTACACGGTTCCTGTAAAAATTATTTAACCGTTCAGGACTGGGTTGACATCCAGAATAATGAAAAAGGAATTACACTATTCACACCGGATGTCCCTATGGTAGAGATAGGCAAAATTACCGTTGACCCAATTGAAGTAGGCTGGAAAAAAGGCTTGATACTTGAACCCCATATCTTCTCGTATGTGATGAACAATTACTGGGAAACAAATTATAAAGCCTCTCAGGATGGATGGCATACATTCCGATACTACATAAAACCATATAAAAAGAATGATTCCTCCAATCCCGATACCCTTGCAAAACAATTGACTTCTGACCTGATTGTAATTCCTACCCATAACACACCCCAACAACTGACCCCTCCCGTCCAGATAACCCCCAACTGGGTAATATATCATGTCAAATACAATCCTGATGAAAAGGCATACATCGTTCGATTATTTAATCCGACATCCGAACCTGTTCCCGTGCAGATTAAAAACGCATCCACCACTAAACCCGTTATAATCACTTCCACTTTATCTAACAATCCACAATCGGAACCCTTTACAGAACGAACCCTCAATCCGTGGGAACTGCTAACCCTGAAAATTAAGTAAAAACAACCCGTTACAGTATTTTTAATACAGAAGGGGCAGACTTACCAATCCGCCCTAATGGGAATAATTATCACGGAAATGAATGCCCTGCGAATGTTATGAATACAAAATGAGTTCCTACGACTTCACTTTGTGCCAGAGTTTTTGGACAGTGGATAGGATTCGTTCCTGGATAGA
>DAOSBX010000058.1 GCA_035361075.1 Candidatus Hydrogenedens sp.
TCAGGGAAACAAAATGTAGGCGGCCTTGTTGGGGTAAATGATGGAGGCACTGTTACAGATAGTTATTGGGATAAGGAGACCTATGGACAGACTGTATCAGCAGGAGGTGAGGGAAAGACAACAGCAGAAATGAAACAGCAGGCGACCTATGTTGGTTGGGATTTTGTTAATGTATGGGCTATAGAGGAGAATGTAACCTACCCATACTTACGAGCCTTAGGTCAGCCAGTTGAGCCTGTGATAGTAGAGAAGGAGATATGGAGTTTATCTGATTTGAACAAGATAGGACGGGATAGGGAATATCCTATGGATGGGCATTATACCTTGATGGTGGATATAGATGCGAGTGCTACGATAAACTGGGATGGGGGCAAGGGATTTAAACCAATCACACTGGTAGGTAGATTTGATGGAAATGGGCATGTGATACGGAATTTATATATAAATCGTTTGGAAGAGGATAGAGTTGGTTTATTTAGTCATGTTTATGGAGAGGTGAAGAATATAGGCGTAGAGAATGTTCAGGTGGTGGGTTATGAGTATGTCGGTGGTCTTGTAGGTAGGAATTATGGTACCGTGAGTCAGAGTTATTCAACTGGCTCGGTGGTGGGTAGTTATAAAGTCGGTGGTCTTGTGGGTCTCAATAGGGGTACTGTAAGTCAGAGTTATTCAACTGGCTCGGTGTCGGGTGTGGATGGAGTAGGCGGTCTTGTGGGGGATAATTACTCCGGTACCGTGAGTCAGAGTTATTCTACTGGCTCGGTGGCTGGTGGAGGTTCAGTCGGAGGTCTTGTGGGGAGGAATGAGGGAGGTACCGTAACGCAGAGTTATTCCACGGGCTCGGTTTCAGGGAAACAAAATGTAGGCGGCCTTGTTGGGGTAAATGATGGAGGCACTGTTATAGATAGTTATTGGGATAAGGAAACATCCGGTCAGACCACATCTAATGGAGGTGAGGGAAAGACAACAGCAGAAATGAAACAGCAGGCAACATTTGTAGGTTGGGATTTTACAACTGTGTGGGACATAGAGGAAAATGTAACCTATCCATATTTACAAGCATTAGGTCATCCTGTCCTACCTCCAGCGGTGGTGGAGAAGGAGATATGGAGTTTATCCGATTTGAACAAGATAGGGCGGGATTGGGAATATCCGATGGATGGGCGTTATATATTAATGGCAGATATAGATGCAAGTGATACGATAAATTGGAATGAAGGTAAGGGATTTAAGCCGATAATATTGGTGGGCAGATTTGATGGTAATGGGCATGTGATACGGAATTTATATATAAATCGTCCGGAAGAGGATGAAGTTGGTTTATTTGGTCGTGTTTATGGAGAGGTGAAAAATATAGGCGTAGAGAATGTTCAGGTGGTGGGTGGTAATGATGTTGGAGGTCTTGTGGGGGATAATTACTCCGGTACAATGAGTCAGAGTTATTCTACTGGCTCGGTGCAGGGGGGTAAGAAAGTCGGAGGTCTTGTGGGGAGGAATTATGGTGATGTGAGTGAGAGTTATTCCACTGGTTCGGTGTCGGGTGTAGATGGAGTAGGCGGTCTTGTGGGGGATAATTACTCCGGTACAGTGAGACAGAGTTATTCCACGGGTTTGGTATCAGGTGGTGATCTTGTAGGCGGTCTTGTAGGATATAAAAATGGTGGTTCAACTACCCAAAGTTACTGGGACAAGCAGACATCTGGTCAAAGTTCATCAGAGGGAGGAACGAGAAAGACAACAGCGCAGATGAAAAAGAAGGCGACATATGTGGGTTGGGATTTTGTTAATGTGTGGGACATTATAGAAGGTGTTAGTTATCCTTATTTACGGGTTTTAGGACCTACACAAGGACACGGAGACGAGGGAGAAGGAGCGAAGGAAGGTTAGGGAAGTAAAGAGGGAGTAAAAAAGGGGAAAGTAGGCACAGAAAGTTCACCATCTACATCAGAAGGTGAAGGGCGTGTTCCGCCACCGACGGAGGATACAGGAAAACAAGGTTGTGGTTGTGGTGGTAAATCATCAGGCAATGATATGTGGTGGAAATACCTATTAGATGTTATTCTGTTTGGTATGCTGATAGTTTCTATGAGCGGTATGCGTAGGCGGAGATAAAAAGAGTAACACAGTCATCGTGCCTGTGGTTAAAAAGTAAAACAGGCACCCCTGCCTGTGAGGGATTATCTAAAGGGGCAGACCTATGTGTTTGCCCTGAAGAGTGAATGTATGTAACAGATTTATCCCTACTACCGAATGGATTGATTACACTACAACCATCATTTGCAGTGAACAAAATTCATTTTTTTAAGGGAGCAGGGATGCTCCCACTACATTATACCTTTAGAAAAGAAATAAACTCCAGAGAACACGGAGGAAAGAATTGAAAAACTCTGTGGTTAAATGTTCTTTCAATCAAGTAATTGAAAATTAAAAAGACACGGGCAGGGGTGTCTGTGCTATCTATAAAATGTCTCGTATGCCATATAATGCCCTTGCGTATAGAATAATCCATACCTCTTTACCATGTAATCAGATAGATATAGAAAAAAGCATTTAAAACCTTGCCCGTATGGCTAATACTTGAATCGGTCAAGATGTTTTGTCCATTAATTTCTTTCATTTTTTTATTTCTAATTTGCCTTAAGAGTACGTAATTATCTTTCTTAACTACATAGTAATTTTAGCATTTGTGTACTATTTAATTTTGGATATATCATCTCCTTTTTGATTTTCAAATATTGTCTATCTTATTCTTTTTTTATTCTTTGATACTTTTATAACCCTAATTTAAGGATTTTGTCATGAGAAAAGTTTTTGGTTTTTGTGTACTGTTTGTTTCTTTTGTTTTATGTATTGGTTCGGCTGAGGAGGTATGGAAGGCAGGTGTTGCGGTATGCGATATAACACCACCTACGGGTTTATGGTTGGCGGGTTATGCGATGCGTGACCGTCCAGCAGAAGGGACAATACACCCACTATGGGTAAAGGCTTTATCTTTACAGGATTCTCAGGGAAAAACGGTGGTGATTGTTAGCAGTGACATACTTGGTTTCACTGCGGAAATGTCACAAAGGATAAAACAGCATGTAAAAGAAAAGACGGGGTTAGAATCTGGGGATATCCTTTTAAATAGTTCTCATACCCATTCAGGTCCTGTTGTTGGGGATTCACTGATTGCTATGTATAAGATTGCAGATGACACGGAACATTTGAATAAAATTCAACAATACACAGAAGAACTCGAAAAAAAGGTTGTGGATACTATTGTTACTGCAATTGGGCATTTAGAATCTGCAAAGTTATTTATGGGAAGAGGGGTCGTTCGTTTTGCTGTAAATCGTCGTAATAATAAAGAGGCAGAAATCGAAACCACGTATGATTACAAAGGTCCTGTGGACCATTCTGTACCTATACTTGTGGTTAAAAATGCTGGGGATGATAGTATCCGTGCCATTGTGTTTGGTTATGCGTGTCATTCGACAGTTTTATCTGGCTATCAGTGGTGTGGTGATTATCCAGGGTTTGCCCAGATAGAGTTAGAGCAAGCATATCCTATGGCGAAAGCCCTTTTTGTGGCGGGTTGTGGTGCAGATATAAATCCTTTGCCCCGCAGAACAGTCGCCTTAGCACAACAGTATGGGAAAGAACTTGCGGTAGCAGTTACTCGTGCTATAGAAGACAACTTACAAGAATTACCTTCATCTCTGAAAACAAGATATGAGACTGTTACACTACCACTGGAAGCACCTTTGTCGAAAGAGGAGCTCCAACAAATAGCCAATGACACAAATAAGGCGGAGTATATTCGCCGTTCTGCTCTCTATTTGTTAAAAGATTTGGAACGGGGAATTCCCTTGAGAACTTCGTATCCCTATCCGATACAGGTATGGAATATCGGTGGATATCCTATAATAGCATTGGGCGGAGAGGTTGTTGTTGATTATGCCATTGCTATAAAACAGCAGTTACAGACAAATGCAATGGTGTTAGGTTATTCCAATGACCTGATGAGTTATATCCCTTCTGCTCGGGTGATTCGTGAAGGAGGCTATGAAGGTGATACTTCACAATTAGAATATAAAATGCCTGCCAAATGGAAAGAAGACATCGAAGAACTCATCCTGAATGCTGTTACACAAATGTGGACTCAAATTAAGTAATCATATTAAGCCTATCACATTTATTGCTGAATAGGATTTTATAAACTATCTGGTTGCTTCTTTTGAAGACGTGCTCACAGAAAGTGAAAAGCCATCATATATTTTATGGGTTTACCATGATTCCATGGGTCTTTGGGAATAGATAGGATATAATCTGGTACAAGTTCTTGCAACTCTTTTGGTCACCGACTATGTTTCAGACGAAACTGTTCTATTGCTATTACGGTCTGAGCTGATTCAGGATTAAGATAGGTCTGAGATACAACATTAAAAATTTGATTTACTTCTGGACAGGTTAATATGCTCTGACACAATATTTGTGTGTTTGGCTAAATTAATAGGATTTATTTATAAATTTATTTTTAGGGACTTTATACATTATGCAAATTTGTTTTTATTTGTTATTCTTGGCTTAAAATATAAGTGATGTATAAATAGAATTTACAAACAGGAGAAGGGTTATGGAAAAGGATAATAAACATAAAGAGAAACGTTTTTCTACTCGCAGAGAATTTTTAAAATCTGCAGGTGTTATGACTGCGGTAGCTGGTACATCTACGGTTAAGAATGCATGGGGTGCTAATGAGACATTAGCATTGTTTGGTGGTAGCCCTGCAGTAACTTATCCGCAAGATGATTCTGCACGCTGGCCTCGTTATGGTAAGGCGGAGGAAGACGCAGTATTAGAATTGGTTCGGAATCCGTCTTACAATCCAATAGATAAATTGGAGGAGGACTGGAAGAATTATATGCAGGTGCCTTATGTAAAGGCGCATTTTAATGGGACAAGTGCATTACTTGCGATGTTTTTTGCTCTTAATTTACCACCTGGCAGTGAGATTATGGTTCCTTCGTATACCTTCTTTGCAACTATTCTTCCGATGCGTTTGTTTGGGTTGGTTCCTGTTTTTGTAGATATTAATCCACAAACACTCAATTTTGATTTAAATGATGCAAAGAAACGGCTAACGCCGAATACGAAGGCTGTTCTTCCAGTTCATTGGATTGGTTTGCCAGCAGATATGGATGACATTAATGACTGGGCGAATGAGAAAGGACTTATTGTTCTTGAAGATTGTGCCCATGCACACGGAGCAAGATTAAAAGGGAAGTTAATGGGCACATGGAGCAGAATGGCTATTTTTAGTTATCAGATGAGCAAGCCTTTACCTGCTATTGAAGGTGGTATGGGTGTTTATCAAAATGCAGATGATTGGGGACGTGCAGTTGCTTTTGGTGATTATAAAGTAACAAATTTGCCAAAGGATAATCCATACACGAAATATTCGGGTTCAGGTTTGGGTGTTAAATTACGAATGCATCCGATGGCAGCAGTACTTGCTCGTTGTCAGTTGATAGGACTGGAAGAACGGAATGAAGCTGGTGTTCGTCAAATTCGGAAGCTAAATGACCAACTTTTAGAATTGGAAGGGCTTTCGGAGCAGACCAGCGGAAGAAAGGATGTAAAACGACTTCATTATCAGTGGAATATGCTGTTTGTTGATGAAAAGAAAACAGGTGTGCCACGAAATCGGCTTGTGGAGGCTTTACGTGCGGAAGGTGTTCATGCTGATGGACTTCATTATACATTACAACATGAATTGCCTGTATACGCAGAAGATGAATGGTGGCATCACAAGCCTGTTATCCCTGAGTTGCCTGGTTCGAAACAGGCAAATGAAACGAATATTGCTCTACCATACTTTACAAAAGAAGTTCCTGAATTGGTTGAGCAATATGTTAAGGCATTTCAAAAAGTTTGGGCCCATCGTAAAGAATTAGTGTGATAGAACCAAAATGCAAAGTATAAAAAGAAGGATAAGAAAAATGAAGTGGATAGGAGTGATAGTTTTTACTTTGTTATGTCTTATGTCAACAATTGCTAACAGTGAAGAAGAATTTTGTCCACCTGTGGCAGTACGTTTGATGAGTTATGGTGCATATCAAGAAAGTGCATGGACACACTTGCCTTCTATAGGGGTAAAATACTTATTCATGGCTGTTCCAACTGCTGACCAAGTTGCAGAAGTGATGAAAAAATTAAATGAGCATAACTTAAAGGTTTTGGTTCTTCGAGGTGAGGCTGATATAACACAAGATAACTGTATCCAGCAATTGGAAGACCAATTTAAAGTGTGTTCACAAATGGGTGTTCATTATCTTTTCCTTTCCGCTAAACGTAAAGAGACCCCAAAAGAGGTTGTATACGAACGATTACGCAAAGCAGGTGATGTGGCTGAGAAATATGATGTGACTTTAGTATTAGAAACGCATCCTGATTTAGGAACTAATGGTGATGTGCAGATTGAGACAATGAAAGCAATTAATCATCCACGGGTACGTGTAAACTTTGATACTGCAAATATTACCTATTACAATCAAAATACAGATGCAGTTACTGAATTAAAAAAGTCTGTCCCGTATGTCGCAACGGTTGAATTTAAAGACCATACGGGAGAGTATGAGACATGGAACTTCCCTCCACTTGGGCAGGGGAAAGTAAACTTTCCCGAAATTGTAAAAATCTTAAAAGAACATCATTATAATGGTCCCATCACTATTGAATTTGAGGGTGTAAAAGGGGTGGAACTAAATGAACAGCAAATTAAAGATGCAATAGAGACTTCCGTAAAATACGTGCATTCTATTGGTTGTTTTAAATAATTAGACCGAAACATATTTTTATAGTAAGGAGTGGATAGCCTGTGAACATAGTTACGAAAAGTTTAGGATATGCAGACTGGATATTAATCCTTTTCTATTTTGTTCTGATGTTAGGGGTTAGCCTTTATTCTTATCGCTATATCCAGCAATTGAAGGATTATTTTAAAGGAGGAAATCGTATTCCGTGGTGGCTTAGTGGGGTTTCCTTCTGGATGACCAGTTTCAGTGTTGCCGCCTTCGTTTTCTATCCATCCCTCTGTTATCGTTATGGCTGGGTCGGTATTACGCTACTGTGGGTAGCGGTGCCTGCTACTATTTTCAGTGCTTACGTGTTTGGTTGGCGTTGGCGTAGACTACGTGTGAATAGTCCAGTCGAGTTTGTAGAAGAACGCTATAACGGGACATTACGTCAAATCCTTGTTTGGCAAGGAGTGCCAGTTAAAATTATTGATGATAGTATGAAACTATTAGCAACGGGTAAGTTCGTCTCCATTATTACGAATATCTCTATTGCCGACTCCATACTTCTCGTAGGTGGTATTATTCTCTTTTGCACTTTTCTTGGTGGGCTTTGGGCAGTTACGATTACTGATTTTATTCAATTCATTGTGTTGGGTGCAGGTTTACTCGTTATTTTGCCATTATCCATATACCACGCTGGTGGTATTACTCACATTTTTGAAAGTGTTCCCAAAGGATTTTTCCACCTTACCAATGATGAATTCCCATGGAGTTATGTTATTCCATTAGTGATACTTTATGCCTTTTCTTGGAGTAGTATTAATTGGTCGTTGATACAACGTTACTATTGTGTGCGTGATGAGAAGGAGGTAAATAAAGTCGGTCTCACTGTGATTATTCTATATATTATTGGTCCTCCACTCATGTTTTTCCCTGCTTTTGCTGGCAAATTAATTGTGCCAGAATTGAAAGATGCTGGTGATATTTATCCAATCTTATGTTCAATGCTTCTACCTGCTGGGATGTTAGGGCTACTTATCTCAGCAATGTTCTCCGCGACAATGTCTACGTTGAGTAGTGATTTTAATGTCTGTGCCAGTGTTATTACGCAAGATGTCTATCGACGGCTAATTCGCCCTTATGCTCAGGAAAAGGAACTGATATGGACAGGGCGTATCAGCACAGTTGTGGTCGGAATTTTAGCCTTAATAGTTGCTTTACTGCTCAGCCGTGGCAAGGCAGAGAATCTATTTCGGGTGATGGTGACTTTGTTCGGTGTAGCCACAGGACCTGTTGCTGTGCCCATGATGTTAGGGATGGTCTCTAAAAGATACACGGCACGTAGTGCCATCTTTGGGTTTTGTATAGGGACACTTGTCGGACTATTGTTCTTGTATATCCAGTTGTGGGCAAAATCGTTCACACTACCTTTTGGGATTGCTTGGGTTGCTGATAAAAAAGAACTTATTCTCTGGGGTTTAACGATGAAGATGGAAATAGCCATGTTCTTAGCAACAACATCCATAACATATGTATGTATGGAACTAATCACGATCCTCGTTCCCGCTTCTATCTCAGAACGGAATAATATTGGCAAATTCTTCCAGAAGATTGAGAATCCTATCGGTAAGTTAGATGAAGATAAAGAAGTTATAGAAGGAAAAGAATATTTTTCACCATATAAAATTGTAGGCACTTGTGGTGTGCTGATAGCTATCGCTCTCTTTATCATTTCCGTAATTTCCACGCAAGGGACAGAACAAATTATTGGTATAACAGTATCTCTCCTATCACTACTTGGTGGGCTCCTTTTCTTCTATTTCAATACCCTCGCCCATTCTAAAAAATAATATCCAAAAACCATTAGATACTTTCTTAAATATACCAGAGTATAACTTTGATAATGATATGATAATTAAATAAACATTTTTAGGAGGGATTAAATAGGGTTGAGTAGTTTCTGGATTTCGGGGTTGTTTATATTGTCAAGTGTTACGACGGTGACACCAGTGTCAATTCTTTTTTCAACAGGTTTCCCTTGAATTGTATCGTATGCAGTTTTGACACCAAGATAGCCCATATTAAATGGGTTCTGGACGATGAGTGCCTGAATGACACCATCTTTAAGGGACTGAATTTCCTCTTCCGCAGCATCGAAGGCAACAATTTTTACCTGTCCTGCTTTCCCTTTGCTTTTTATAGCCTGTGCACAGCCGACCGCACTGGATTCATTAGCGGCGAAGATGCCTTTGATACTCGGGAAGGACGTTAGCATATCATTAGTCACATCCATTGCTTTAGCCACATTACTTTCACTATATAGGGTTGAAACTAATTTTATTTTGGGATAGTTGGCGATGCCCTCTTTAAATCCACGTTCTCTCATTTCAGAAGTAGCGGCACCAGGCACAAAAGGTATCAGTCCAACATCCCCTTCTTCACCTATGAGTTTGGCGAGATGTTCTGCTGCAATTTTGGCTCCAGCGACGTTATCTGTTGCTACAAAGGATACTGGCTTTTCGGAATTTACACCAGAATCGATAGTGACCACGGGAATGCCTTTTTTTACCGCAGTTTCGACGATACCAACAAGGGCATTTGCATCACTTGCAGCAAGGACAATCGCATTAACATTACGGTTTATCATATCTTGAACGATATTTATTTGTTGTTCCACTTCTGTTTCTTTTGCTGTTCCCTGCCAGATGATTTTTACGCCTAATTCTTTCCCTGCTTGTTCTGCACCCGCTTTTACTGTTAGCCAGAATTGATGTGAAAAGGATTTCGGGATAACTGCGATTTCTATTTCTTTTTTGTTGGATGTAGAGACTTTTTGTGAATCTGACGCTTGTTGAGAAGGACCGCAAGAAATTAAAGTTGCGGTAATGATGAATATTGCAAAGAGATTTCTGAGCATACATATTCTCCTTTTATATGATGTTAGTTGTTGATGTAAAATCGAGCATTTATTGTTATTACCGAGGTACGTAATACCGTTCCCCAGTACCAACCACTTCAATTGCGATTCCATGTGTCTTAACATCAAGTAACCGGGCAGAGGAACCAGGTATAATTTCACCAACATATACTTTATTTAAATTTATAATAGCCAACCCATGAGGATTTTTTGGACCGGCTTCGCGAAGGACATTCAGTTGCATGTTTTCAAGCCCAAGCCGAACTCTATCCGAAGTCCTCAATACAGGTAACCTTGTCATGTCGATAGATTCTTCTACTTTGGGTTTAGGTAGCGATAAGGTTTGCTGGAATTGTTCTGGCTTTAATGATGGTGGAGGTTCTAATTCCTTTGTTACTACCTTCGGAGGTGTTACATCTTTTGGGGATTGATTAGATGAGACAACAATGTTCTTTTGTGGCTCATTTTTTGGGGTAGGCGGTGAAGATGTTTCTTCAGGAGTAGATAAAGGTTTTTGAGATGTAGCCGACTCATTGGTAGGGGGTTGTATCACCGTATTTTGAACAGGTGTCTCTTCAACTTGTTGAGTTCTTATAACAGGTTCTTCTTTTATTTCCTGTTCAACTCTATTATTCTTCTCGGTTGTATTTCTTGCAATTTGTAGTTGTGTATTTTCAGATTCTATTGGAATTTGTTGTTTACTTTTGGATTCTATCGGTTCTTTCGCAGTTGTGTCTGGTGATGGTTCCTTTTGAGGTTCTGGCTGTATTGAAGGTTTAACAGGAGGAAGAATCTGTTTTTGTTCTACCTGAGCAGGTTGTGGTTTTGGCATTTCTGGCACAGGATTGTTCTCTTTGGGTGGTGTTGATACAGCCTTTGTCGTTATATTTTTGTCCGTATCGTTTGTCTGTGTCGCTTCATCTGAAATTGCTTTCTGTGGTTCAGATGGGGGTTCATTTTGTGTTGACTTCTCGTCTGATGTTGAGTTATTAGAAACAATAACGGGCTGAGAATTTTTAGCGATTTGTGTTTTAACAACTAAAAAGGACACAGACACAGATATAACAATCAAAGCAAGAAGAAGCAAAACACCACCTAAGAAAAATACTTTAGGAGAAAAAAATACAACGGGTGCCCTATCAGGAGTAGATGAAACGGCATCAGGCTTGGTTGTTTCCGAAACAGTCGAAATAATTTCGGTGCTATCCTGTTCTTCTATCTCTTCCTTTTCAAGAAGTTTCAATTGCCGTTGTTTTTCTTCCTCGAGTTTTTTTAGTGCATCGAGGATTGAACTCATTTATTTTCTCCTAATTACAATTAATATATATTATTTTACAAAAATGTAGAAAAAGAAAAAAACTGGAAGAGAAACTGAAAAGAGTTTCCTAAGTTTATTAAGATAATATTCAATAGATAGAAATTATAATTAACTAAGACCCCTCATAAATATTTTTTAGTTATGAATGGTTATAAATTGGTGAATGCACTTTATATGATTAGCAATAGGTGTTTACAAAAAATTGGAAAGAAGTTTAATTCTCAATTGGATTAAATGTTAGTGTTACAATTTCTTTTGTTTTATTTGATTTTCTAAAATATGAATTGATATGGTAATTTTTTTGCAAAATCTGTAAATTCATTTCATAAAGGAGATGAACAATGAGTCATAAAACTTTGTTTGGAATGCCTCTTTCAGATAAAGCAATAAGAAAGGGTGAAAAATTAAAGAAAAGGTTTGCAAAGAAGTTTGGGTATACAGGTAAGGATGAATTTCCTTTAATTGCTAAGCCTAATGATATTTTATCACCATTTATTAATTTACATGATGTTTTTTCTGAGAACGAAGGAATGTCTCTCGACCCTACCAGAGGTATGGTTATTGGGACTATTCGTATGGGATATGGACATTACCGCATCGGAATGGCGATAGCCTCTGCGGTTAATCATGCAGGTTGTATTCCATACTGGTTTGATTTGTTGAATTTTAACAGTGCAGGGGCACGGATGATTCGTTATCTGGATTATTGGTATTCGCTTGGGTCTCGTCTCTCGCAGAAATCAAAGTTGTTTAATCGTTTCTTTTGGGATCCACTGATGGGAAAATGGTATCGTGGTCTGGAGAAGAATTATCCTGTAATGGCTACAGCGGAGGTGTTGTCTGATGTATATCGTCAACTCGACCCTACTATTCCTGTTCTGGCAACCCATCCGTTCAATGCACACGGGGCGAGTTTCGCAGGTATGAAGAAGGTTTTAAATCTTATTCCAGATAATTGTCCATTAGGCTTTCATCTTTCGCCAGAGGCTTTGCAGATTGTTCAGGGACCTTCTGAGTATTTCGGATTTCGCACACTTCGTGGAATGATTACGCCTGGTATTGGGAAAGGTATACCGCAAGAGCAAATAAGAGCGGTTGGACATTATGTTGACTATGAATTATTGGCTCCGTTAGAAGAAGATGTGCAAAATCGTATCTCACGTATGGATAGGAAAGAGCCAAGACGGTTCTTAATTTCTATTGGTGGGGCTGGTGCTCAACAAGATTTACTCGTTAATATTGTTAAGTTTCTATGGAAATGGATTAAAGATGGAAAACTGGTTTTATTTATTAATTTTGGTGACCATAAGAATGCATTGGAGTATTTTCGGAAGAATATTCCACAATTTGATGACCTGCTTGTTTTACACAATCAGTGGGAAGAAACAAAACAATTTGTAAAGAATGCATTAAATAATGAAATTATAGGAACACTTCATGGCTTCCTGCATGACAACACTTATTCCGCAGTCTATACCACGAATCTGTTGATGCGTCCAAGTGATTTGCTAATGACCAAACCCAGCGAATTAGCGTTTTACCCGATACCCAAATTGTTGTTAGAACGAGTTGGCGGACATGAAGCATGGGGTGCTATCCGTGCCAGTGAAATTGGTGATAGCACACCGGAATGTGTTGGGCTTGATTTTATTTTGCAAGTACTAAACATGCTTATTGAAGAAGATGACTTGCTTAAAATGTATAATGAACAAATTGTGTTACTTAAAAAAATCGGTATATACGATGGTGCATATAAAGCGGTAGAGATTGCTATGGAAAAGTAAAAACGAGTTTAATTTAGGTTTTATGGAATTTAGCAATAAAAGGGATATTGTTACTACAACGAGACATGCCCTCTCTTTGGGATTTTTTTGAAAGAAATATATTAATTTAAGAAATACCCGATTTTCGATGTGATTTTGCTCCTGCTTTATTTACATAAACAAAGTGTGATTTACTGGAAAACAATTTGATTTTTGATATTTAATAGTGTATGATATAAGTGAAGTTATTGTGTTCTTTAAAAGTTTAATACTAAACCAAACAAATTAACCCCGAATGTTATCCGGGCGACTTGCGAGGGCACATGCAATAAGAGGTCTCGGGTAACAGAAGAAAAAGGAAAGGAGTTGGGTTATGAAGAAACAAGGTTTTACGCTCATTGAGCTACTCGTCGTCATTGCTATTATTGGTATTCTTGCCGCTATATTATTGCCGGCACTTGCCCGTGCTCGTGAAGCGGCGCGTCGTTCCTCCTGCCAGAACAATTTGAAGCAGTGGGGTGTCGT
>DAOSBX010000059.1 GCA_035361075.1 Candidatus Hydrogenedens sp.
ATAATTCATATTACAGATTTGCATTTTTATGAATTTCCAAAAAATATGTTAAGTTTATTTAATAAACGGATATTAGGTTGTTTAAATTGGGAACTTAATCGTAAAAAGAGATTCGATTTCACACGTGTGGAACAGTTTTTAAAGGTACTCAATCAATATAAAAATTCTGCCGTAATGATATCTGGTGATTTAACTGTAACTGCTCATGAAAAAGAATTCTATCTTGCTAAGAGATTTATTGATAACATTCGTATGGGTGGTTTTCCCGTTTATGTTATTCCTGGGAATCATGACTACTACACGTTTGAGGCGGTTCGGAGAAGGCGATATGAAACCATCTTCAAGGAATATTGCCTATCAGATGCATATCCAACAGTTATTCCATCATCCGACGGCACATCACTCGTCTTTCTACACACTGTCCGTCCCAATATTATTTCTTCTCGCGGTGAAATAGATAACGAGCAGATACAAAAACTCAAGGAGATAGTCTCATCTCTAAAAAGTCCATCTATTGTTTGTGGTCACTATCCCATTTTGCACCAGACCCCAGAGTATTATTCGTCATACTCACGTAGGCTCAAAAATGCAGATTCGCTTCGCAAAGTGCTTATACAAACTAAAGTTCCGCTACTCTATATTGCGGGGCATGTTCACCATTATAGTTTGAACAGAGATGAGGTCAATCCACTTGTTACTTATCTATGTTCACCTCCTCTTTTTTATTCACAGCAAAGGAACGGTGGTTATTGTGAAATAACTATAGAAAATAACCAATTCCATATACAGTTGAAAAACCTATATTAGTTTCCCTCCTTTAAATAATTAGAAAAACCAAAAGAATATTTTATAAATGTTTTCAATATAATACACAAATTGAATAATAACCAACTTAAATAAGGATGGAATATATGAAAAGGTTAAGTCGCCGTAGTTTTTTTACGATAACCTCGTTGGGAATTCCAGGTTTAGGTCTATTAGGAAGTTCACAAATACCACCATTTACCTTATCATCAAATCGTATTCCAGTTATTGACATAACAGACCTATATCATCCACCCCAGGATTTTGGTGATACAGTTGATTTAATTTTCCCCTATGCGATTCCAGAGATAGACCTATTAGGTGTGTTGCTGGATGTTAGCCAACGGTATCGCACCAAATATAAGGGGGAAGGTGAGCAGGGATGGTATAATGACCCAACAGGAGGCAGAGAGCCAGGTGTTATTCCTGTCTGGCAGTTAAATTATCTATTCGACCGTGCAGTGCCATGTGCTCCATGTCCATTTGTACCGATGACAAGAACGTCAGACCCTCAAACGATACGTGGCGTATTTGAAAATCAAGGAATACAACTTTTCAAATCGTTATTAGAGCAATCCTCGCAACCTGTAGAAGTAGTGTCCTTCGGTTCAGCACGACCTATCGCGGTTGCAATGAACCAATTCCCAGAGTTGCTCCGCAAAAAAGTAAAGCGATTCCATCTTTGTGCAGGCTCATATCCGCCTGGCAAACTACTGGAATGGAATGTAAAGTTAGACCCTGAAGCGTTTATCCGTGTCCTTTCCGCAGACATTCCAATATACATCTATCCCTGTGCCGATAAGGATAGTGCATTCGCTTTGGGTAATTATAATACCTATTGGCTTATGCCTAATCTTGAATTTATGAAGGAAATAGACCCACGTTTACTCCGTTACCTTGCATATTCCCATAGCCGTTCCAATCGTGTAGACTTCTTACAAGTATTGGAAGAAGAACCGTCTGAAGCGGACAAAAATGCTCTGTTTCAAAGGTCACATAATGTCTGGGAAACGGATGTATGGTTAGAAGTAAGTAAACGGATACTTGTTCAACGTGCAGATGGAAGTTATCAGATAATCCCCACTTCAGAACGAAAAGCCAGTGACCGAACTATCTCTCCATCTTTTATCCCCATTCATTTTAAGCCATTTCCTGATGGCAATTTTGAAATTGAACAGGTATCAAAAGCAACTCCACATCGCTTATTTTATCGTTCTAATCCTGAAGAACATCAAAAAGCATTATGCGACGCATGGCCTAAATTGTATAAAACTTTCAAAACAGTCCCCCATAAATTTGATTAAATGTTATATATTTATACTTTTTAAGTTCTTTTCTTTTTGCTGGCGACACGTTCCATGAAAGCGTCTATACGGTTTCCAACCTGCTCATCGCTCCACATGCGAGTGTCATTTTGGTCTGCCTCAATCAATAAGACGGGAACACCGTATTTATCCTCCATTGTTCGGGCTAATTCATATTGTCCGAATGAATAGGCACGACAGGAGCGGTTAGAATGCATTACCAATCCATCCAGACTAAAGTCCTTCACCATCTGGTATAGTTCCCGTTCGCGGAAATCCAAACCATGATTAATATAACCTGCCAAATAATCTGCAGACATTGCCCGAAGTGGATTAGAGATATCCCTATCTTCCGCCTGATAGCAGAAACTACGTGTATAAGTAGATACAACCAGTGCGGCATTATGTTGAGAAAACCGTTCTGATAAAAACTTTATCTTATACCATATTGCTAAATTATCCCATCCTAATCGATACTCTTCTTTCTCAAGTGTCCCGATACCCTGCTCAATCCGTTCTAACATCTCCGCTTTTAACGATTCGTAATACTCAATACAGCCTTGTGTCCCACGTAACGTTACAATAGGAGCCAGATGAATAAAGGTATCAAATGAATTCATCGGAGCAGGTTTATGCTGTAGCAAATCTTGAATTTCACGCCATAATTTTACCGCACGGTCTGCAAGTTCCAATGTTTCCATTAACTTATCCCAGGATATAGGATTTCCTGTAATTTCACCTACCTGCTCTATCATTTTTTTCAATTGTGCTTCCATATAATCTATGGCTTCAGGTCTATCTTTCGTTCCATACTGGAACGGTGCGTCGATAAAGATCAATGGGACATTGAATATTCGCTGTAATTCTTCATACCACTTAGTCACTGTACCACAAATATTATTACAGCAGACTAAAAAATCTGGTTTCGGACTGGCACTACCCATAATAGGTCCCTTTCCAGAAAGTACAGAACCGATATCGGTTCTGGCATAGGAACATAAATCACGAGAAAAGCCTTGTTCTTCTGCCACTGCACAAATTTCATCTGATATTTTCATTGTCCCAGCCATAGCAGCGACATTTTCAGGATAGATAGGGATTACACCTCCTGCATGTAAAATTTCTACAGGTCCACCACTGGTAATCCATGCGATTTTCTGACTTGGGTCGTTCTCTGCGGCTTTAGCCATCATATAGTAGAAACCCATTAACTCTTTCATCTTTGCAGTTGAACGAATTGGAACTCGCTGACTCATAAAATTTATTTTTCCTTCTTTATATATTTTGTGTTATTTTGTTCATTGTCTCATTATTTTTCTTAACCCATTCTAAGCCTATTATACTTGCCCCTAAAGCCCCTATGATTTGGGGTTCTTCAGGCACAATCAATTCTTGCTTTAATACTTTCGAGAGCCAACTTACAACACCTTTGTTCTTCGCTACCCCTCCAGTCATCATAATTGGTGGTGTAATACCTACCCGCGAAGCCAAACCATATACCCTTTCCGCAATTGCACGACATAAACCAGAGACAACCGATGGTATCTCTTCCCCTTGAGCCAGCAATGAAATAACCTCACTTTCTGCAAAAACTGTACATGTAGAGGAAATTTTAGAACATTTCTCAGAGCGAAGTGCCATATCCCCCATTTCATCCAGATGGATTCCAAGTGTTCGTGCCATTACTTCTAAAAAACGACCTGTTCCTGCGGCACATTTATCATTCATTTCAAAACGACCCACTTGCCCATCAGATTCAAGCAAAATTGCTTTCGAGTCCTGACCACCAATGTCAATTACAAACCGAATATCGGGCATTGTTATATACGCACCTTTGGCATGACACGTAATTTCTGTCAAACTTTTTGTTTTATTCTGAACAATATCTCTGCCATAGCCTGTGGTAATTATCGCTTTAACCGATTCTTCTACTACACCAGTTTTAGATAGCACTTCCTTCTTCACATCCTCAGCAGACTGAACTAATCTTCCCCCTGTAGGGCGAACTGCATAGGCACATTTTTTCCCTTCATTATCAACAAGTACCGCTTTTGCGGTTGCGGAGCCTATATCAAGTCCTATTACGAAATAATCGCTCATGGCTGAAACACATTACCTATTATTTAAAGTTTCAACAAATGCTTCGACCCGTGTACGGAATGCCTCTGGAACAGGCTGATTTTGTTCTACTTCAAGAAGTAGACTGGGGATACCTTCTTGTTCCAACCTTTTACGGAGGTATGGGTAGTTAAAAGCATACGGGTCGCAGAATTTTGTTTGAAGAAATATTACACCATCAATGTTTCCTGCCTTTACCTTCTCAATATAAATCTCCGCAGGGTCATAGCCAGGTTTATGAAACGCAGGACAAGGTATACGGGAAAGATACATTTGTGCTAACATATCAATGGGTTCTCCTTGTGGTACAGGTGGGAGGACATAAGACCTTGACCCCATACACAAATCATCGTTGCAAACTAAAGCACCCACTGCTTCTATAGACTGGATAAATCCTTGTGCTTGACAAACGCTACCACCAACTAAAATACGAGGTCTCTTTATCTCCTGAGGAGGTACATTTTCCAACGTTTTAATTAAATCTTCCAACAATGTATTGTGTTCCTCCTTCTTCATCAAGAAAGAAGAAAGAACCACTACAAACATCTCCGTCCCTGTCATTAGCGAAGGATTTGCCTGTCTTAATTGATATAAGCGGTTCATATTATTTCTATGTCGTTCGTAAAGCCTCATACTTTCTAAAAGTCTTTCATCTGTTATTTTATCTCCTGAGATTCTTTCAACTTCTTCTTTTACTCGGACTAATTCACGCTTCAAATAAGTAAGTGCAATTTCTCCCGCATTTAAATTAGGAGTAGACACAATAATAACAGGAATTCCCTCTACTCGTCTTCTCCATACCTCTGCCAGATTTTGCATCGTATCACATGTATGACTAAACACGACTAAATCTAAAAAGGAGAAATCGCCCGTTAGCCCTAAATTGAGTACGCTCTTAGCGAAACTACACGCATATGGTTGTAGCCATTGGTCTGCTAACGGTGTGCCTCCTTCCCCACCTATAACACGAACAGGGAAATATCCTCCTGCATGAAACAACTCCTGCGGAGAATACGTACATAAAAAGCCCGCTATTTTTTCACCTCCCTGTTTTGCCTTCTTAGCAAAATAGTATAGATCATCCTGAACCTTTGTAAATAAATGAAACAAATCATTCACATCTAAACCCATATCATTTTCCTTCTTGTATATATCTTAAAATTTCCTTCACATTTTAACAAAAATATAACTCATTTCTCCTTTTTAAACCTTCAACGGTTCCAGTAACTCATTCTGTTTCTATATACATGTTTTGCCATACACAAAAATTAGACAAATATAAAAAAATGCAATCAAAAAATCCGCTTTTTGTATTCTGGACATTTATCTTCTTGAAACATAAGAGAAGAGAAATTATAAATGAATGATACATTCTTAGGCTTGGGACAAACTCTAATTTTAAAACATCTAAATCGTCAAGTTTATTTTAAATCCCGGGGCAGTAACCGTCTTCGCCATCAGGGCAGGGATGGTAGCCATTGAAGTTGAAGAATTGAACTAATCGCAATAGTTCACTCAAACTAATTACCCAATCCTGTGGTTTATAATCCGAACTATGGGGTTGACAATTTTTATCTCCATCAAATCCCGGCATATATCCCTCATCGGTTTCTTCTCCAGGTAAAGCACAATGATACCCTAAATAATTGAAGAATTGAACCACACGAAGTAGTTCGGACAAGTTTATCTGCCAATCGCCATTCAGGTCTGAACTATGTGGTGGTTTTTCTCCTTCCACTGAGCCTTCTGTGCTACCTTCGGAACTTCCTTCACCTTCAGAAGTTCCTTCTATTGTTCCCTCCAGGGGACCTTCGGCTATGCCTTCCGGAGTTCCTTCCCCTTCTACTGTACCCTCTATGTTTCCTTCTGCTATCCCTTCTGAGGTTCCTTCTCCTTCTAAGGCTCCTTCTCCTTCTAAGGCTCCTTCCCCTTCTGAGGTTCCTTCCCCTTCTGAGGTTCCTTCTCCACAGGGGCCGGTAGATACAGTTATATAAACTACACTTCCCGGAGCAAGGTATTGGCCAGACTCTGGAGTTTGTTTTATTACAATCCCAATAGGTGATGAAGAACATTCTTCGATGATTGCACCTACTGTTAAGCCTGCTTCTGTAATGGTAATCTCCGCATCATTTTGACTAACACCTACTACATCAGGACATGAAATTAATGGGTTCCCCAGCCATAATAAATATGGGTATGTCTGACCTTCTGTAATTCCCCATACATCTGTAAAATCCCAATTAACATAAGTAGATTGTTGTTGCATCTCCAATGTCGTTTTTCCCTCTCCGCCATCTGAACTATTTTGTCCAGAACTTTCTATATCCCAGAAACAATTTTCTATTCCACCCGATGGATATCTATTTTCCCCCACAAACCCCCCAATATAATTTGAACCTCCTGATACAAAACCAACAGAATAATTGCACTTAATTGATACAAAAGTTTCGGTTATTCCAATAAACCCACCTACCCTACTTTCTCCAGAAACCGTACCTGTTGCATAACTATTTAAAATATCCGCGTAATTACTTCCTACAAGTCCACCTATGTATTTCGATCCTGATACATTTCCTGTTGCAAAACACTGTGTTATAGAATAATCATTCTCAGCCACTAAACCTCCTCCATAGTCAGAATCTATCTCTACCCTACACGATGAATAACATTTATCTATTGTTCCACAATTTTGATAATTAACAGTTACAAGACCTCCAACTCCGTAATCCCCACCTACATAACCTGTACTATAACAACGAGTAACAAGTCCTAAATTAAAAGATAACAGTGTCCCTACAATATATCCACCATAGATCCAGGTGTTCTCCAACCCTAAATTTTGAATTATCCCTGTAGAGTAACCAAACAAGCTTACCTCCTCCTCCTCTCGCTTTATATATAAATTTTTTATTATATGTCCATTACCATCAAATATCCCTGAGAAACAAATTATAGGCTTAAATCCTTTTCCATCATCCCAGTTTATAGTATCTGTTGCATCTATATCTGCCATTAAAGTGTAATGTGCATCAAAGGGATAGTCCCAATTCCTCCCGATGTCTTTTAACTCATCTAAAGTCCATATTTCTTTTTCTTCTCTTGTGGTAGGAGATTGAGTTTCTCCTAATATTTGAAAATAAGGATACGAAATGTTTTCTATATTTGTCCACACATCTACGAAATCCCATCCATCAAAGGTTTCTTGTTGTTTCATTTCCATAGTAGTCCTCCCTTCTCCACCATCAGACATAGTTTGCCCTGAGACTTCTATATCCCAGTAACTTGCATTCACGGAACCTGAATTGCTACCTATTAAACCACCAATATAGCTTGTCCCGCTAACTACACAAACAGAGTAACACTGGCTTACTTGAGCCGTATCATCTACTTGACCAACAAGACCACCTATACAAATATTTCCGGTTACAAATCCCGAAGAATAACTTTGCTCCAATTTAGCGTAAGCATGAATTTCTCCTACTAATCCACCTACAGCTGAATTACCAGAAACAGAACCTGAAGCATAACTCTTTACAATATCTTTGTAATTTGAGCCTGCAATTCCACCAATTCTGTATCCACCACCCACTACTAAGTCCGTTGAGTAACATTGAGATATTACTCCGGAATTTGAACCCACCAAACCGCCTATATATATATACCCCGAGGCAGACCCTTCCGTATTACATAATTCTACAATAGAATCAGAACTATTTATCCCAACCAAACCTCCTATGAAATTCCTACCTATTACAGCCCCTTTTAGTTTACTTTTTGTGATTCTTCCTTGATTATAACCTACTAAACCTCCGACACCTTCATCTCCTGTAACCCAGGCATTCTCAATATACACATTTTGAATTTCCCCACCTGAACCGACTTTTAAAAACAATCCACTATAACCTCCTTCATATTTATAACGATTAATATACAGATTTGTTATTTTGTAATTATTTCCATTGAATTTTCCTGTAAATCCATTATCTGAACTACATAAGGGAATAAAACCCATTCCATCATTCCAATTTATTGTATCACTGGCATCAATATCATGCTCTAATATGTAGTTAGCATCAGAAGGGTAATTCGGGTCATTTCCAATCTTTTGTAATTCCTCAATACTATTTATACAAATTACCGAAACTACAATATTCACAGTGCTATTAGGAGTAACACGAGAACCACCTGAGGGACTTTGACTAATAACTTTTCCATTTGTTTCCAGTACATCACATTGATAATCTATCATTCCTATTTGAAACCCTTCCAATATAATCTCATCTTCTGCAGTAGCCGGTTCCTTACCTGTAACATCCGGGACAATATATCTCCATGAAAGGTAAGGATATAATGAATCTTCAACAATTCCCCATATATTCATAAAATCCCAACCCACAAAGGTTGACTGTTGCATCATTTCTTCTGTTGTTTTTCCTTCCCCTCCCATAGATTCCGTTTGCCCGGAAGTCTCTATATCCCAGTAACTCGAACTTACAGTATTTATATTTACACCTATCAATCCACCCACAATTGTAGTTCCAATAACAGCACCTGTTGAATAACAATATTGGATTGTGCCTTCATTGTAACTTACGAGTCCAGCCACATGGTCAGTCCCTGTTACAGAAGCAGTAGTAAAACAGTTTATAATGTTCCCCGAATTGTTTCCTGCCAAACCTCCAATGTAACTTTCACCAGACACAGAACCCATAGAAAAACTTTCTTGTATCACCCCATAATTATCACCAACAAGTCCTCCAACATAAGTATCCCCAGTAACAGAACCTGCTTTATAACATTGTAAAATAGAACCATAATTGATACCGACTACGCCACCGACATTGTCATTTCCTGAGATAGGACCTTCAATATAGCAATTGAAAATATTTCCGTAATTAATACACGCTAAACCACCGGTAGGGTTATTCCCCTCTAAATGACTTATTTCTAACTTTACATTATTCACCTCACCGAAAACTACACCAAATACACTTCTATACTCACTCTCAAACAATTCACTCACTATATACAGATTTTGAATTGTATGCCTTTTCCCATCAAGTTTGCCTGCAAATGTCTTTTTAGGAATGAAAACAAACAAATCTTTGCAATCTATATCTGTAGTTAGTGTATAAATCCCATTCCAGGGATAATTCCAATCATATCCAATTTGGTTAAATTCGTTTGCAGAACTTATTTCTTTTTCTACTCGCGGAGTAATGGGTTTCGTCTCCCCTAAATCTAATAGATACGGATATGATTCATTATCTATTATGCTCCATGTATTACTAAAATCCCATCCTGTGAAAGTTGATTGTTGTTGCATTTCTTCTGTGGTTTTACCTATACCTCCTGCAGAAGCACTCTGTCCCGAGGTATTTATGTCCCAGTAACTTGAATTTACCGTTCCCCCGTTTATACCTACTAAACCGCCAACATTTCCGTTTCCTTGAACCAAAGCGGTAGAATAAGATTGTTCAACTGTCCCTGTAGTGATGAAACCAATAAGTCCACCAACAGTTGTTCCGCCGGATACTTCTCCCTCTGCAAAACATTGAGACACTGTTTTCTGTTCATTTCGTCCTAATAACCCGCCAACACAATTATATCCAGTAACAAAGCCTGAAAAATAGCTTTTTGACAAATTCCCTGCATTACTTCCAATTAACCCTCCAATATCATTAGCACCTGCAACTGAGCCTGTTGTATAACACCGACTTATTGTTCCTTTATTATATCCAGCAAGGATACCTACTTGATTCCTTCCTGAAACCCAGGAATCTTCTATGAACAGGTCATGAACTTCTCCACCCGTTTCAATATATCCAAATAATCCGACATAACTTTGTGATGGCCGATTAATGTATAAATGATAGATTTTATATCCATTACCATAAAACTTTCCGGTAAATGGACTGCTTGCAGTTCCTATAGGGGAAAACCCAGACCATAAATTTTGTTCTATTGTACTACTTGCATCAATATCTTCTCCCAGGGCATATTCCCCATCGAGGGGATATTCGGGGTCATTTCCTATTTTTTCTAAATCTGCTAAACTGGTTATACATTTTACAGAAATTGTTAGATCTACTGACATACCTGGTCTTCCAACTGTTCCAGCGGAAGGATTCTGACTTATTACTTTGTTCCAAATAATGGTTCCACATTGTCCAGTAATGGTTCCGATTGTAAAACCTGCATTTGTTAGTACATTCTCAGCTGAGGTTCTTAGCATACCTGTAACATCGGGAATTAGATACTGCCATAGTAAATAAGGATAAGTTTCATCCTCTTCAATTCCCCATACATTTACAAAATCCCACCCTGTAAAAGTGGCTTGTCGCTTCATTTCTTCTGTCGTTTTGCCGATACCTCCTGTAGAATTATTCTGCCCTGATGTATTTATATCCCAATAACTGGAACTGACATAACCTATATTAGTACCCACCAAACCTCCAACAGAAGTTGATCCTGTCACAGAACCTCTGGAATAACATTCATCTATTTCTTCGATATTATAACCAACCAGTCCACCTACATTATCATTACCGTTTACCGAACCTATAGCATAACTTTTTTTTACTTCATAAGTGTTATACCCAATTAATCCTCCAACAGCCCAATTTCCAGTAACTGACACATTAGCATAACTTTGTGATACAATACCACTATTCCAGCCAACCACCCCCCCTGAATAATTACCCCCTATTACAGTGCCTACTGCATAACAACGCTCTATTAAGCCACTACAATTGGCCACTAAAGCGGCACAAAACGTCCCTCCTGATATACTAAAATTAATTTCTAAACCCATATCATAAATTTTGCCACTACTGCCAACATAAGAAAATAAACCAACACTATCTTCAGATGGACGGTTAATAAATAAATGGTGAATTTTATATCTCTTCCCATTAAACCTACCATTAAATGGATTTGCACTTGTCCCTATAGGTATAAAACCTGCACCACCATTCCAACCTAATGTAACATCTGCGTTAATATCCTGTGTAAGAACATAATTCCCATTTAAAGGAAAATCTACATCATTTCCTATCTTTTGTAAATCTTCTATATTGTTAATACAAATACCTGATAAAACAAAATTTATAGATGTGCCTGGTTCCACTTGTTCTCTGGGATTCGGACTTTGACTGATGACTTTTCCAATAGGGACTGTCTCGCTACATTCAACTGTGATAGTTCCTACTGTTAAACCTGCAGAGGTAATTTCATTCTTTGCTGTATCTTCATCCATTCCTTCTACATCCGGGACCGCATACTGCCATAAAAAATAAGGATAGGAGAAATAATTCTTTATTCCCCAAACATGTTCAAAATCCCAATCCACAAAAGTTGATTTTTGTTCCATTTCTATAGTAGTTTTCCCTTCACCCCCTGCAGAATGATTCAATCCAGAACTCTCCATATCCCAATAGCACGAAGTTAATGTTCCACCATCATAATAACCTAATAATCCACCGATATCTTCACTCCCTGATACTGTACCTTTAGAATAACTTTCTAATAGCGACCCGTAGTTATATCCTACCAAACCACCAACGG
This sequence comes from Candidatus Hydrogenedens sp., assembly GCA_035361075.1. Lineage (NCBI taxonomy): Bacteria > Pseudomonadati > Candidatus Hydrogenedentota > Candidatus Hydrogenedentia > Candidatus Hydrogenedentales > Candidatus Hydrogenedentaceae > Candidatus Hydrogenedens > Candidatus Hydrogenedens sp. Next base: position 11,793 of record DAOSBX010000059.1, read on the forward strand.
CCCAAGTTCCATTTACATTAGCATGGGAATAACACTGAGAAATAGTACCTATATTTCCTCCCACCAATCCTCCACTTCCATAAGAACCTGTTCCAGAACCAGAACTATAACATGTCTCTACTGTGCCCCCATTATAACCTACCAAAACAGCGATATAATCCCCTAAACCAGATACAGTTCCTATTGCATAACTTTTCGTTATTATTCCTTCATTATATCCTACTAAACCTCCAACAATATATCCACCACTTATTTGAATATCTTTTAAGCCTAAATTGAATACTTCACCAGAAGATGAGATTCTTCCAAACAAACCAACATAATCCTGTGAAGAACGATTTATATACAGATTACGAACCTTATATCCATTACCATCAAATTTGCCTGTAAAAGGATTTACCTCAGTTCCTATCGGGACAAACCCCATACCTCCATTCCAACTACTTGTATCACTTGCGTCTATATCTTTAGATAATTGATATTCCTCATTCAAAGGATAATTTACATCATTACCTATCTTCTGTAAATCCTCAATACTACTTATTTGTATTACGGCATATCCATCAAAACTATATAGCAATGAAAATAAAAAACTGATAAAAAGAAAATAAAAAAAATAAGCATTAAATTTTAATTTTTTAGTATTCATATTACGTCTCCTGCATAATATTCATATTAAAAAAATTCATTTATGATTATACTTTTATAAAACTACACTGTAATGAGCCCTCAGCCAATAAGAGTGTCTTTAAGGTAAGCTTAACCCACCCCAAAAAACAATGTATTAACTTAGTAACTCATTTGATAATATAACTATAGCACAATGCATAACCTTTTTCAATATTTTTCGCACAATTTTTAATAAATAATTCTATTGTATATTTATTGCGAGATAAGTGCTTTTTATGCTGTTTGTTCTTTTTCAGGGGGGAGGGTTTTGAGATATTGGTAGTGGTAGATAATAACTGAGGAAATTAAGAATATTAACAGAT
>DAOSBX010000060.1 GCA_035361075.1 Candidatus Hydrogenedens sp.
GAAACGAGTCACTCACCGAGAAGACGTGCGTAAAACACTCGAGGAGTTTATTAAGTTTGATGACGGACCTGCGTTTCTCGAAGTAGTTGTAGACAAAAAAGCACTTGTGTTTCCGATGGTAGGCCCAGGTGCAGGATATAAAGATATGGTCACAGGTCCCTTTATCAAATCACGCGAAATTCCAAAACCAGAGGAAGAACCGCAAGACGCTTCTGACGCTTTTGCAGAAGCATTCTAAAAGTTGCAAATTCTGTTTTATCTAATCATTAGGGCGGTATAAACGCTATACCGCCCATTTTATTCTCGATTTTAACAGAACTACTGGAACAGGCCTAACTCCCTGATAATTCCTTTTCCAACTGTGCTACACGGTCAGGATGGTCAGATAAAATCCAGTTCACTTCAGATTGTAAATACTTTTTAATACTTTCCGGATTGTTGACCGTAAATACAAGAATTTGAATTCCTTTCTCCTTCATCTTTTTCATATCGTCATTAGTTATCTTAAAATAGTCCTCCATTTTTTCATTTATTGCCAACATCATTGCAGGTGGTTTGTATTCTTCCCATTTATTGTTTCGTAAAACTCTTAGAAATTCTTCAGCATCATAAGTGGTAAAACAAGTTTTAATTTGTGGTGCCTCGCTTCTAATTCTTTGAATAATCATTGGGTAAATTGATGCGAGGTAAACATTGTTAGTCATATTCCGCTTTAGGATAGGTTCAACAATGGGCTTTATGTTATCTACAAAAGGTTTAACTTCAAATAAAAATGTATGAGTTGGGAAGGCTTCAAGAACTTCGTCGAGTGTCGGGACTGTAATCCCCTTCCCACGATATGGATACGTCTGACCACCATCCGTCGTAAAATTAAACCCTGCATCCAACATTTTAATTTCTTTCAACGTCTTTTTACTGACCTGTCCCTGACCATTTGTTGTTCGTTCCACATCACTGTCATGCATAAGTACCGCAACGCCATCAGCTGTTAATTGTATATCCCCTTCAAGTAAGCAATTTTTCCATAGCGATGCCGTCTGTTGATAAGCAAACAATGTATTTTCGGGAAACAAAGCCTTTCCCCCACGATGTGCAGCTACTTTTGTTTGTATCCCTGATTTACCTTCTAAATCCGAAGCAGTAGCACCAGAAACTACAAAATTACAGCATGTCACAATGCTGATAACAACAAAACAGAGCCATTTATATTTACCACCCATAAAAAACTCCTTCATGTTTTGATTATTTTGACAGAAAAGCCTTAAACTAAGTTTCGTGATAAAATATAAGTATAATTTAACATTTTAACAGAAAGGAATATCTTATGGTGCAGTGGTTTGATAATCAAGTGGTAATAGTTACGGGAGCAGGTAGAGGTATTGGCTTTTCCACAGCCAAGCTGTTCGCCCAGTTTGGTGCTAAAGTGGTAATAAACGATTATGACACTGCTTGTGCAGATAATGCGGCAAGTGAATTAAAAAATGCTGGTTATCAAGTATTATCCGTACCAGGTGATGTTACTGACCCACAATATCCAGATTTGTTAATGAAAAAAACAGTTGAAGAGTTTGGAAAGATTAATGTCATCGTAAATAATGCAGGCTACACATGGGACGGTATGATACATAAAATGAGCGATAAACAATTTATGGCAATGTTAGAAATCCATAACGTCGCACCGTTCCGCATCATTCGTTCTTCTGCTCCATATATGCGTGAAGTTGCAAAACAAGAAAAAGCAGAAGGTAAAACCCCAGAACCGAGAAGCATAATCAATGTGTCTTCTCTATCAGGATTGCATGGCAATGTAGGTCAGGCAAATTACAGCACTGCCAAAAGTGGAATTGTTGGGTTAACAAAAACCATCGCTAAAGAATGGGGTCCTTTCGGAATTCGTTGTAATGCAGTGGCATTCGGATTTATCGAGACACGACTGACCCAAGACCAAGAAACAGGAGAGCAAATAGAGGTAGAAGGTGAAAAAGTACAGTTAGGAATTCCTGCTCACATGAAAGGGATGATAACCATGCTTATTCCTTTAGGTCGACCAGGCACACCAGACGAAGCAGCTGGTCCCATTGTATTCCTCGCTTCACCCCTTGCCTCATACATTACAGGTATTTGCTTAGAAGTTACAGGTGGATTACAAGTCTAATTTATGAAACCCCGAAATGACATACAGCTTGTCCGAACAATACCCGAACGGTGTAGGATCTGCTATACCTGCGTCCGCGAATGCCCCGCAAAAGCAATACGGGTAGTCCATGGACAAGCAGAAGTCATTCCAGAACGTTGTATTGGCTGTGGAAATTGCGTTAAGGTTTGCAGTCAAAAGGCTAAAGAAATATACAGCCCTATTGACGAGGTTATGCAAGTACTTAAAAACAAACAGCCCACCATCGCTTTATTAGCACCAAGTTTTCCCGCAGAATTTTCAGACTGTTCGCCATATCAGGTTTGTGGAGCATTAAAACAACTTGGATTTACTTATGTAGTAGAAGTTGGTGCAGGTGCAGACCTTGTATCACGAGCGTATCGAAATCTTTTATCAGAAAATCCAGGACGTTCCTATATTGCCACAACATGCCCCGCCGTAGTTGCATATGTAGAACGATATTTCCCTCAATTAGTTCCTTTTTTGGCTCCAGTTGTTTCTCCTATGGTGGCAACTGCAAGAGCGACACGACGAATGTATGGAAAATGCTTCTTTGTCGTATTTATTGGTCCCTGCATTGCAAAGAAAGGTGAGGCACAATCCGAATCACTTGCTAATGAGGTAAATGAAGTTCTAACCTTTGCAGAAATGAGACAGATTCTTGATATAGCACTTCCAAATTGGAAAATAGACTCTAAAGAGATTCCCTTTGACCCTCCTATCTCCGGCCCTGGGAGCCTCTTTCCTATTAGCCGTGGCTTAATACAGTCCGCATCAATTCCAGAAGATTTAACAACGGGCAATGTAATTGTCGCAGAAGGCAGGTCAGACTTTGTCGAGGCGATTCGCGAGTTTGATGAAGGACATTGCCGACCCCATCTATTAGAAATATTAGCCTGTGAAGGTTGTATCATGGGACCTGGCTATTCACAAAAAGCAACACTATATAGAAGGCGTTCCTATGTAAGCCAGTATGTGCAAAATAAATTAAAACATATTGACTGGCAGTTATGGCGACAACAAATGGCTCTTCTGGCTCAAATTGAAATGTCCCGCAAATATATCCCCTATGAACAACATTCACCACAACCAACATCTGCCCAAATTGAAGAGATTATGCATACCTTAGGCAAGTTTAAGCCAGAGGATGAATTAAATTGTGGAGCGTGTGGTTATGATACTTGTTTAGAACACGCAATAGCGATTTATAATGGACTTGCTCAGACAGAAATGTGTTTACCCTTTACCATTCAGAGATTAAGAGAAACAATACAAAATTTGGCAGAATCAAACAAAAAATTAGAAAAAACACAAGAAAACCTTATGCAAGCTGAAAAATTAGCAAGTGTCGGCCAGCTCGCTGCAGGTATTGCTCATGAACTTAACAATCCATTAGGCGTATTGCTCATGTATGCACATCTACTTCTGGATGAACATGGTATTGATGAGTCTCTGAAAGAAGACCTAAAAATGATTGTAACACAAGCAGACCGTTGTAAACGGATTGTTTCTGGACTACTACATTTTGCAAGACAAAATAAGATTAACATTGAAACAACAAATGTGCCAAGACTTATTGAACATGCATGTAAATTGGTTATTATCCCGCCAGAAATTAATGTTAAAATAGCTGACCACATGAAAAATCCAACAGCAGAATTAGACAAAGACCAAATCATTCAAGTCTTAACCAATTTAATCACGAACGCAGTACAGGCAATGCCCCATGGTGGCACCTTAACACTCATAACAGAAGATTCACCAGATGAAATATATATCACAGTAGAAGATACAGGGACAGGTATCCCAAAAGAAAATGTAACCAAAATATTTGAGCCTTTCTTTACAACAAAAGAAATGGGGAAAGGCACAGGAATGGGGCTTGCCATTACTTACGGCATTGTGAAAATGCACCGTGGGCAAATTACCGTAGAATCAAATGACAATCCTAAAGATGGCCCAACAGGAACAAAATTCTATATTTCACTTCCAAGGTATGCTACGCCCGCAAATGAAGTTAAAGAGATGGATATGAAAGATTGGTTAGAGGCACAAGAAGTTATAGAAAATTCACAAAATACTGCTACGTAATATAAACAGAGGATGTGCTTTATGAGAGAAGAAACTTTCAATGTATTAGTTGTAGATGATGAACCTGGAATACGTATTGGAGTTGCCCGCGTCCTCCAGAATTTTTCTATTGAATTAACAGAAGTAGATTGTAAAGTATCTTTCACTGTAGATACGGTAAACAGTGCGGAAGAAGCCATCGAAAAAATTAAAACAAAGCCACCACATATCCTTCTGTTAGACAATAAACTACCTGGAATGAGCGGTTTAGAAGCGTTAGAAAAAATTGTTGCAATGAAATTATTAGAAACATATACAGTCATTATTACTGCTTACGCTTCTATCGAAACGGCTGTTAAAGCAACCAAACATGGTGCCTACGACTTCCTTCCAAAACCGTTTACCCCAACAGACCTTAAAAGCACAATACATAAAGTAGTAAAACAACTCATTATAGAAAGAAAAGCAAGAGAACTGGAAGAAGAGAAAAAACGGATGCGTTTTGAGTTTATCTCATTACTTGCACATGAACTCAAAGCACCCTTAAATGCTGTAGATGGTTACCTCCGAATATTAAAAGATATGAACATGAATGATAATCCTCAATTGTGCCAAGACCTTTTAGAACGTTGTCTCATTCGTAACGACTATATGCGGAAAATGATTAATGACCTCCTTGATCTAACACGCATAGAGTCAGGACAGAAAAAGAGGGATATTACGGAGGTCAATTTAAATGAACTGGCAAAATTAGCCATTGAAACCTCTTTAGTTGAGGCACAAAAACGAAACATTACCATAACACTTCATGCTGAAGAGCCCGTCATAATACGTGCTGACCGTGATGAAATGATTATTATTCTAAATAACCTCATCTCGAACGCAGTCAAATATAACAAAGACAATGGGAAAGTAGATATCTATCTTCAAAAGGAACATAATAAAATTATTATTAAAGTTTCCGACACTGGTATAGGAATGACCCCCGAAGAATGTGCAAAGCTATTCCAGGACTTTGTGCGGATACGCAACAAAAAAACGGAATCTATTTTAGGAAGTGGATTAGGTTTGTCCACAGTTAAAAAACTTGCTCAAATTTATGGTGGCGATGTTTCGGTTCATAGTGTTCCTGATGAAGGAAGTACCTTCACAGTAGAACTCTGCGATTACCTTGAAAAAGATGCAAACCCTTCCTAACCCTGTTAGTCCATAACTCACCCTGTCCGATGCGTCCGACCCGTCCTACGTATCCGACCACCCTAACAATTAACCATTCGTATTTAAGCCTAACAATTTACTATTATTTAAATAATATTTATAAGTGAGGTTATTAATGAAGCATTTAATTTATTATTCATTAGTATTGTTAGTATTGGCTCTACCTTTGCTAAACATCTCTTGTAATGCTTACTTTGAAAGCAAGAAGAAAGTAGACGATAAAATGCTCTCCGAAGAAGAACGAGATGTATTAATGAAACATTCACCATCAAATGTTGACAATACGAATCTAAAGAAAAATATCGGTGATATAGAAAATGATTTACACTTCCTATTATGCATCCCTTCCTCAAAAGTACCCTCAAATGCAAATATACAAAAAGAAGAAGGGAGCCATGGAAAAGTATCACGGATGGAAGTGAAAATAACATCCCCATACCCTAAAGAAATGTTTGTAGAGTTGAGTATCTTGCCACGTGGCACTATTGACTATAAAAAATACCCTGTTCGAGTTGATGGTAAAATTATACGTGATGGAGAGACAATTAATGAATTCAAGACCGTGATTACTGCGTTAGAGAGTAAAGCTATACCAGTCCCGATGGACAACATGTATCCCTTACGATTTGAAGTAAAGTTATGGGATACAGAGCCAGAAGGAGATTCAACAATGCTTTTGTATGCACAAGCAAAATTGTCTTTATATTCGCCAGAAATAGACCCCAATACAATCTATCAAGATAAAGGGGACTTGAAGCCAATAGAGGAAACAGAAGTATTAAGTAATCCACTAAGGATAACATTAATGAAAGGCAAATAAAATGAACATTGTTTGTGTAGGTGCTCACCCAGACGATGCAGAATGGTATGCTGGTGGAAGCATGGTATATTGGGTAGAGAAAGGACATACCGTTTACGCCGTTTCTGTTACGAACGGCGATATTGGACACCATATTATAGAGCCCGAAGAATTAGCCCAAATACGACGTATAGAAGCCCAAGAATCCGCCAAAAGAGGGGGGTATAAATCCATTATCCTGGATTTTCCCGACGGTTCATTAATGCCATCATTAGAAGCACGCAAAACCCTTGTTAAACTATTGCGTGAATTAAAGGCAGATGTAGTTTTGACACATCGCCCCGTTGATTATCATCCCGACCATAGGGCATGTGGTATTCTTATACAGGATTCAGCCTTCCTTGTAACTGTGCCCCATTTTTGTCCTGAAACACCCTCTCTAAAACAAAGTCCAATCTGTCTTTATATGATGGATATCTTTCGTAAACCACTACCATTTACTCCAGACTTCGCTGTTGATATTACAAATATAATAAATAAAAAATGGGAATTACTCGATGCAATGACGTCACAAATGTATGAATGGCTCCCTTGGTTAGATGGTCAAATAGAATCAGTTCCCAATAACCCCGAAGAAAGAAAAAAATGGCTCATGGAGAGATGGGACGCTCTGTTTAGAATGCCATCTATCTACTATCGTTCGCTGTTTGAGAATGAATTGAATCAATATAAAGAATCCTTTGAATATGTTGAATTTTTCGAACAATGCGAGTATGGAAGACCACCTGCTCGAACAGAACTTGAAAGTTTATTTACACTGATACGACAAGGACAGGACAGATTAATATAAATTAAATGAGGAAAAAATAAATATGATTAAAAACTCGTTATTATTAGGTTGGTTCTTGTGTGCCATATTATCGTTTAGTGTCTGGTGTGAAGACATTACGGGGACTTATGCCCGCATTATCTCTCAGGGACATGGAGAAGTAACAACAACACCAACACATGTAGATTTCGAATTTACTCGATTAGCACAAGATAGTAGTTTCGACCTTGCATTTAAATGTATCCAGGATTTTGAAACAAAACTACGATTAAAGTTTACAGAAGAAAGTCCACGTCCTGTTGAAATTCAAGTTATTGGTCCACTATATCGTTTGGAGAAAGAACCACAAATAGAAGTTCAAGCCAGAGTTAGCTTCTCTTTGGCAGGCATTGTAGCCGTAGAAAACGGTCCTCAACTTTTTGCAAAACTATGGGATAAAATGAGGGCGATGGCAAATGAATTCTCTGCGGAACTAAAAGGACCATATTTGCGAGTTCAAAATGAAGAAATGGTTATTCGTTCTGCTATTAACTCTGCAATCGAAAATGCTTATCCCTATGCAGACGCATGTGCCGCTTCATTGAAAGGCGGTATCTATGCCGTTGATAAAATTGAAGTTAACAAAGTAGATTGGGACTATGCTGGAAAAAAAGAAGGCGATGCTATCTCACTATCAGAAATCCGTTGCAAAGCATCCGTCACTGTTACATACTTGGTAGGTCAGTTATAATTATCCCTTAAGGAGTGTCGCTTTCTTAGGATTGTCAAAAGGTATCCAAAAGTAAAATCCAATATCCTTGTCATATTTTATTATTCCGCCATGTTCTTCAATAATTTCTTGGACAAGGGATAAACCTATACCGAAATGATGGGATTTTTTAGTTGTTGTGAATGGAACAAAAAGTTTGTTTATAAAATCTTCTTTTATCCCAGGACCATTATCGTGTATAGCAACTACAACGCCATTATTTTCCTCATTACATGATATTTTAATAAGTCGCGAATGCGGTTCACTGCTTTCATTTAACTCAACATTATCCTCAGCATTTTTAATAAGGTGGATAAGGGCAAATTGTATCCCAGTGGTATCAACAACAATCGGTTTTATTGGGGTCTCTATATGCTTCTCAATATCAATTTTGAGCACCTTATGATAGTAACTACGTAGAGTAAGCACCTTATCTATAAGTTTAGGAATTTCTACCAATGCAACTGACAAATCTTTTGCACGTGTAATTGTATAGAGACTATTAATGATTTCCGCACAGGCTCGGACACTGTCAATAATTTTTTCAATTAACCGTTTATGCTCCTCATTTAATGACGGCTCCAACTGCAATAATTCCGCATACGCCATTATAGCACCTAAGTAGTTATTAGCATCATGAATAACACTATTAATACATAATCCTGTAGTGGCAATCTGATGTAATTTTTTTAATCGTTCATCCCAGTCGGGAAAGATTTGATGAAACTCCGATTTGCCCACAGTTAATCCTTAACATTTACAGGTTGAAGAATACTATTTAAATCTAATACTTCTGTAATTGATTTTTCAAACAAAACAGAGCCCTTCGAAGAATCTGAATGAAAGGAAAAACCTAATAAAATAAGCAGAGACACTAACAGCATCCTCTTCGCCCGATCAGGAGTGTTTGTTTTTTAAAAGGTAGTCCCCGCATCCCTGCTAACACACCTTATTATTCATCTGTTCCAGTTATAGTTTTTAGTGCCCGTTTTTGCCAAATCTTGCCACCACAGCACCAGCAAACTCGCTACATTTTACCTCTTGGGCTCCTGTAGTTAATCGTGCAAAGTCATAAGTAACAATGCGGTCCTGAAATGTCTTTGTCAAACCACGAAGTATTACTTCAGCAACTTCATTCCAACCGATATATTCAAACATCATAACCCCAGATAGGATAAGACTACTTGGATTAACTTTATCCAAGTTTGCGTATTTTGGTGCTGTTCCATGAGTCGCTTCAAAAATTGCGAAACCATTCTCATAGTTAATGTTAGCACCTGGAGCAATTCCTATCCCGCCGACCTGAGCAGCTATTGCATCGCTCATGTAATCCCCATTAAGATTCATTGTGGCAATAACATCAAATTCACGAGGGCGAGTTAAAATTTGCTGTAAGAATATATCCGCAATTGTATCCTTAACAAGGAGTTTATTTCCTGGATCCCCATTACAATCATTCCAACAAACAGCAACATCTGCAAATTCTTCACGTACTAATTCATACCCCCAGTTCAGAAAGGCACCTTCAGTATATTTCATTATATTCCCTTTATGAACAAGGGTAACGGAACGTCTCCCATGGGCTAATGCATATTTTATTGCGGAGCGGATAAGCCTCTTTGAACCTGTTTCGCTAATAGGTTTAATACCGATTCCAGAATCAGGCTTAATTTTCCAGCCGAACTCCTTTTGACAGAACTCGATAAGTCTCGTTGCCTCTGGTGAGCCCGACGGAAATTCAAAACCCGCATAAACATCCTCTGTATTTTCACGGAAAATAACAACATCAACATCATTTGGATTCTTTACTGGACTCGGAACACCCGGAAAATAGCGAACGGGACGAACACAAGCAAATAAATCAAGCATTTGCCTTAGTGTTACATTTAAACTCCGAAAACCACCACCGACAGGGGTCGTTAATGGCCCCTTTATTGTAATTCGGTACTCTCTAATCTTCTCCAATGTCTCATCCGGAAGATAGGTATTAGCAATCTTTTTGGCTTTTTCACCTGCATATAATTCCATCCAGGCAATTTTCCTTTTCTTGCCGTAACAAAACTCCACAGCCGAATCAAATAAAAATTTAGACGCTTTCCATATATCAGGACCTATTCCATCACCTTCTATGAAACCGATAATAGGTTGATTTGGAGTTTGCACCATTCCATCTTTAAAAACTATTTTTTCACCTTTCGGAACGTTAATTAAAGAGTTTGCCATCCTTCGACCTCCTTCTAAATATGATAATTACCATCTCAGAAATTATCAGTGTGTTGATTTATTCTTTGCGGAAAATGAACGCTCCGCTCATTTAGTTAGCTTCAGGTAAGGATAGTAAGCGTGCTTCAAGGATGTGAGGCAATTTTGCACAATCATTGAGCACATCTTCTGATAGAGGTTGATCAAGATTCAAAACAGTGAGAGCAAGCCCACCTCGGGTATCTCTGCCCAACATCAAGTTAGCAATATTTATACCTGCCTCACCTATTCGTGTGCAAAGCCTCCCAATAACAAGGGGCTTATCTTCATTACGGCAAACCAACATGTGCCCCTCTGGCTTTGCATCTACACGCATCCCATCAATACTGCATATACGTGCATCTGTTTTATGGAACAATGTGCCCGTTACAACATGCGACTCCTGGTCTGTCTCTACACGAAGGGATATTTCAAAGGCATAGTTAGAAGGACGTGCTGTCTTACGTTCATTACATTCAATGCCACGTTCTTTAACTTGTACTGGTGCACTCACCATATTAACAGTTTCCACTAACGGCTTCAAAAATCCTGTCAAAATAGCCGCAGTAATAGGATACGTATCGGTCACACCTATCTCGCCTGCATACTCAATTTGCAGTGATGTCGGACGACCGCGAGTATACAGCGATTGGAACATCCCGAGTCGTTCTCCCAAATCAATAAGCGGTTGGAGTGTTTTACGTGTTTCTGGGTCGATACTCGGAACATTTACCGCATTTACGATAGCTCCTGTTGTTAGAAAATCGACCATCTGTTTCGCAATATCAACCGCCACTACTACCTGAGCCTCTTCTGTCGAGGCAGCAAGGTGTGGAGTTAAGATAACATTATCTAAACCAAGAAATGGATTATTCACTGGCGGCTCAGAAGTATAAACGTCAAGGGCTGCACCTGCTATTATTTTCTCACGCAACGCTGTAGCCAAATCCTCTTCATTAATAATACCACCCCTTGCACAGTTTACGATACGGCATGTAGGCTTCATCTGTTTTATTTGTTCCAGACGAATCATATTATTCGTCTTTTCTGTTTTGGGTGTGTGGACTGATATAAAATCAGACTGTTGTATCAATTCCTCTAAACGTACCAACTCCACTCCTAACGATTCAGCTTTCAATGGTGTTAAAATCGGGTCATGTGCAAGAACCTTCATTTCAAATGCTAATGCACGTTTTGCCACAGCGCCTCCTATCCTTCCTACACCTATAATGCCCAACGTCTTTCCGCGTAATTCTACACCCATAAACTTTTTACGGTCCCACTTCCCAGCCATCATAGAATCATGAGCCGCTGGTATATTTCGGCAAAGTGCTAACAGAAGAGCGAAGGTATGCTCACAGGCGGATATAGTATTTCCACCTGGAGTATTCATCACAACAATGCCCATTTGCGTGGCATAATCTTTGTCTATATTATCCGTCCCAGCACCAGCCCTACCGATAACTTTTAAGTTTTTCGCATTAGCAAGAGCTTCCTTCGTGACTTTCGTGGCACTACGAACCACTAATCCATCATACTGGTTGATGATTTGTGCTAACTCTTCAGGTTTTTGAGGCGGTTTTACATCAATTTCAAAACCTGCCTGCTTAAATACCTCAATACCCTCTTCACTTAAATTATCTAAAACAAGTACTCTTGGCATTTTCTTTTCCTTTCTTTATTGCGCCCAATTTGGTTAACCCTAAAATTTAATAATAGATTTTATAGTTTATCAAAAATAATACCAAATTCGCAAATATTAGTAAAAATACATTTTATAAAACAATAATATATTTTGCATTGATTTAGTGTGTCAAACCCTATATATATATTACAAACTATTTGCAATATATATTTTTAAGTTATTTTGTACAAATAACTTGTAGGTTTTCTATGTTTTGTTAACTACATCGGGTTTTTTCTGAGAGATTAAGAGTAAAACAATCCCAACCAATAAGAAATCAACAAATATTTTTAGCGGATGTGAACTTTTTGAACAACCACAATTCGTATTTTCATTTTGGTTGTTAATATCATTGTTACCCTCTGGTTTGTTTATTGTGCCTTCGTTATGAGAGCCTTCCGCAGGATGCCCTTCATTGATTCCTTCACCCTCGTCTGTTCCTTCCTTGGTTTGTCCTTCCGTAGTAGCACCTTCGGCAGAT
>DAOSBX010000061.1 GCA_035361075.1 Candidatus Hydrogenedens sp.
AACGATTTTTTCCCAGGTGGAGGTGGATTGTTCTTTGAATTGGGTTTCGTTGATGGGATAAATAAAAAGAGCAGGGATGTGATTTTCTTCGGCAAATCTGAATGCCTTTTCTTTTCCCATGACCATAAAAGCGGTAGCGTATGCATCCGCATAGGCACAAGAGGGATGAATAACGCTAACAGAAGCAATTGTATTTGGTATGGGGTAACCTGTATGTGGGTCTATCTCATGGGAATATTTTTTCCCTTCCCATATATAGAAATTCCGATAGTTGCCAGAGGTCGCCATCGCCAGGTCTTTGAGCTGTATGGCAAGAAATGCGGAATGCTCTATAGAAATTGGCCGTTCAATTCCAATGTTCCATGCAGTTCCGAGAAATTTTTCTCCTTTTACTCGCACTTCTCCACCTACTTCTATCATATAACTATTGAATGCGTTTTGGTCTAATATTTCTGCTACCTTATCAACCGCATACCCTTTGGCAACTGCAGAAAAATCACACTTTACCTCCGGGTTATGCTTTTTTATCCCTTCGGGAACTATTTCTATTTTTCGATAATCAACCCTTTTTAATTCTGCCTCGACTTGTTCTCTTGTGGGAGGCTGTTCCACGGTTCGGGGTCCAAACCCCCAAATTTCAACCAGTGGAAAAACGGTAATGTCCAGTGCTCCATCTGTCTGTTGGGCTATGTCAAGTGAAATTCTAAATACCTCTCGCGTTTCTGGAGAAACAGGAAAAGGGGCTTCGTCTCTATACTGATTAAACCGACTTAATTCCGAATCGGGTTTATAGGTAGACATTAAATTGTCTATTTTTGATAGGCAGTTATGGATTTTTTCGCCAGTACCCTCAGGCATAATTTGTCCTTTGGGCAAAATTATTTTTACCCGATAAGTTGTCCCCATGGTAGTGCCAGAAAAAGAAAAGATATTGTAGGGAGGAACTTTGGTGGAGCAGGACATAAGAAAACACATTATAAACAAAACTTCTCCCCATCGTAGGACGGGAAGAAGTTTTTTGCTATCCTCAAGAATATATTTGTAATTATCCAAAGTTATCGTAAGCAATCATATCATCCTCAACACCTAAATTATGAAGCATGTTCAAACATGCAGACAACATGAGCGGAGGTCCGCAGATGTAGTATTCAATATCTTCGGGTGCGGGATGGTTTTTCAAGTATTCATCATACAGAACTTGATGAATAAAGCCTGTTAGTCCTGTCCAGTTATCTTCGGGCAATGGTTCGGAAAGAGCAATGTGCCAGCGGAAATTTTCATTTTCTCGTTGTATCATATTGAAATCATCTTCATAGAAAATTTCCCGTTTACTTCGAGCACCATACCAGAATGTCACCTTCCGTTTTGTTTTCAACCGTTTGAACTGGTCAAAAATATGGGAACGCATCGGAGCCATACCAGCACCACCACCAATAAAGCACATCTCACGGTTCGTATCTTTTGCGAAGAACTCGCCGAAAGGACCTGAGATTGTGACTTCATCACCAGGTTTTAAACTGAAGATATAAGACGACATGATGCCAGGTGGTATCCCTTTTGCATTGGGGGGCGGTAATGCTATACGAACATTAAGCATGATAATCCCTTTTTCATCGGGATAATTTGCCATTGAATAGGCACGCGTCACATGTTCATCGTTGACTGCAACGATATCCCACAATTTGAATTTGTCCCATACATCACGAAATTGAGGTTCAATATCAAAATCTTTATAGTAAATTTTATACGGTGGGCATTGAATCTGAATATATCCACCTGCACGGAATGGCACTTCCTCACCCTCTGGTAATTGCAATACCAATTCTTTAATAAAAGTAGCAACACTACGGTTGGATTTGACTTTACATTTCCACTGGCGAACCTCAAACACTTCTGGTGGTAACTCAATTTTCATGTCTTGCTTTACCTTTACCTGACAGGCAAGACGATAACCCTTTTTAGCCAAACCACGATTAATATGTGTTTGCTCTGTGGGAAGCAATGAACCTCCACCTTCTTTGACAACTACTTTGCAAACACCACAACTTCCTTTCCCTCCGCAGGCAGAAGGAATAAATATTTTTTGGTTTGCAAGGGTGCTTAAAAGAGTCCCTCCGACAGGCGCCGTTAATGCTTTGTTCGGGTCATCGTTAACAATGATTTTTACGCTACCCGAGGCTACTAATTTTGCTTTCGCAATCATTAATAAGATAGCCAGTGTTAACACAATTAATGAAAACATTAACATGCCAAGCAATACTGTTTGCATGCTTGTAATTCCTTAATCCTTAAGTTTATTCAAATTAAATGTTACCTTTTTCATCGTTTATAGTTGAATCCCTGAGAATGCTAAGAATCCCAGAGCCATCAAACCAGTTAAAATAAAAGCCAGCCCCAAGCCTCTTAATCCCGGAGGGACATTGCTATATCTTAACTTCTCTCGGATAGAAGCCATACCAATAATTGCCAATGCCCATCCGATACCGGAGCCTATGGCAAAAACTAATGCATCCCCGAAGGCATAATCCCGCTGTTCCATAAAAAGAGCCGCACCCAATATGGCACAGTTAACTGCAATTAATGGGAGGAATATCCCCAAAGCGGAATATAAGGTAGGGACAAATCGGTCTAAAAACATCTCCACCAGTTGTACTAATGCGGCAATGGAACCAATATATGCAAGGAAGCTTAAAAAGCCAAGGTCTACATTAGCAAGACTGGGATGTATCCACGCCATTGCCCCTTCACGAAGTAAGTAATTAAAGATAAGATTGCTGGTAACAACGGCGAGCACAAGAACAAATATGACTGCAGTTCCCAGACCGATGGCTGTCTCAACTTTTCGCGATACCGCCATGAAAGAACACATACCTAAAAAGAAAGCCAGTGCCATATTTTCGATAAAAGCACTTTTTATAAATAGACCTGCATAATGCTCAAACATGGTAAGATTACTCCTTCTCTTGTTGTTCAGGTTTCCATGTCCGAAGTAGCCAGATTAGCATGGCTATCATAAATAAGGCTCCAGGAGCCATGAGTAATATGCCATTGGGATAATACCACCCCCCTTCATTGACTGTTTTTAATACCGTATACCCCAAAATTTTCCCCGAACCAAATAATTCACGGAAGAAACCTAATATAATTAATATCATGCTATACCCCAAACCATTCCCTATTCCGTCCAAAAAACTTTCCCAGGGCGGATTCTGCATAGCATATGCTTCCGCACGACCCATAACGATGCAGTTTGTGATAATAAGCCCAACGAAAACAGATAATTGCTTACTAATTGTGGGTACAAATGCCTTCAATATTTGGTCAGCAATAATAACCAATGACGCTATAATTGTTAATTGGATAATAATACGAACATTCGTAGGAATTAAGTTCCGTATCAAACTAATGGATAAATTGGAAAATGCAGTTACAACCGTAAGAGAAATTGCCATTACTATGGCTTTATCCAATTTTGTCGTAACAGCCAGAGCAGAACAGATACCTAATATTTGCAGTGCAATAGGATTGTTGTTAAACAATGGGTCAATTAATGCGGTACGTTCTTTTTTTCCTAAAATAGCACTCATATTTATAAACTCCCTTGTTGTTTCTTATTCTTGATATATTTCCCGTATCCATTATCACTTAACCAGAAATGGATTAAGTTCGTAACACCACGGCTGGTCATTGTAGCACCAGATAAACCGTCCACATGATGCGGGTCAGAATCTGGAGAACCTGCCTGTCCTTTAATCACAGAGAGTTGAACCTCACCTGCGGAATCATAGACTTTACGACCAACCCATAACTGACACCATTTAGGATTTTCAATCTCACCACCTAAACCTGGCGTTTCTCCATGTTCATAAAAAATAATTCCACGAACCGTATTTAAATCCTTATCTAACGCTAAATAGCCATACAACATTGACCACAAACCACGTCCCTGAATAGGCAATATAACCTCATCTATCTGCCCCTGCCGTTTTACCATGTATACAAAACCATACTTTGGAATATCAATCAAACCAGCAGAATTCGGTGGTGCTTTTTTGCTCAGATTTGGGTCTTTCAATGCCCGTTTTGGGTCGAATGTCTCCACAGGGATGTCTGTAGCATAGTCACCTGTGTCAAAGTTTACAAGTCTTACATCGATGTTCTCTTTGAATTTGCTCTGTATCCCTTCGCGGGACAATCTTTCCGAAGGACTAACCAGACCTGACACAAGCAATATTTTATGTTGTCGGTCTAAAATCTGGTTGATTTGTTGCCGTTCTTTTAATCCGACTGCCGCACTTGCCACAAGGATGGAACATATTCCACAAAGGACAGTCGTAAAAATAACTGTATAAAGACTTCCTTCACGCTGCATGGCGCGTCAATCTCCTTTTAATGTTCGATTGCATTACAAAGTAATCTGTTAATGGAGCAAAAACATTGGCAAATAAGATAACCAACATGGTTACTTCCGGATATGCAGGGTTCACCGTTCGTAATAAAACTACAAAGGAACCTATAAACAAACCATAAATCCAGCGACCGGTATCTGTAAATGGTGAAGAAACAGGGTCCGTAGCCATAAATACACCACCGAACGCTAATCCTCCGACAACCCAATGCCAGAGCGGTCCTGCCTGAAAAGCAGGATTCGCGGGAGAATGATAAAAACTTAGCAGAAGTGCCATAATACCCGAACCTAAAAAGACCCCCACAATTGTACGCCATGAACCGACACCGGTATAAATTAAAATCAAAGCACCAATCAAACATGCAATTACAGATGTTTCACCCATAGAGCCCGGTTCTAATCCAATGACCGATTCTAACCAGCTGGTGTTCCCATCGTGTAGATTAATGGAAAATGCACTTACACTCTGCAGTGCCTCAACTCCTTTGTCTTTCATCACGGCGAGACATGTTGCACCACTGTATCCGTCAACGGCAACCCATACTTTATCACCGCTAATCTGTGCTGGATAAGCAAAATACAAAAAAGCACGAGCAGTAAGGGCTGGGTTCAATATGTTCATTCCCACACCCCCAAATATTTCTTTACCTATCACCACACCAAAGATAATGCCGATTGCTACCTGCCATAATGGTATCTGCGGAGGAAGTATTAGTGGAAACAAAAGACTGGTGACCAGAAATCCTTCACTAATCTCGTGTTTACGAACGATTGCAAAAATAACTTCACAAATACCACCACAGGCTAATGTAACAATATAGACAGGAAAGAAATACAACGCCCCGTAAATGATACATGAAATCACGCTTCCTGCATTGAAACTCAATCCCAATGCACGGAATATCCCTGCTCTCCAGCCTGGTACCTGTTCTGGAGATAACCCCATACGTTCAATACCCAGAAATGCTTGTAAGCCTGTATTATATAGAGCCATGATTACACACGGGATTAATGCAATTACAACGGTTATCATAAGCCGTTTTAAGTCGATAGCATCTCGCACATGAGGTGCTCCTCTGGTTACAGTTCCCGGTGTATAAAGAAAGGTGTCGTTCGCTTCCCACAGAGGATAAAGCCACGATAATTTTCCTCCGGGTTCAAACATTTTTCCCTGATGGTCTAAAATATTTCGAAGCCATTTCATATATTTATCCTTCCTTCTCAATCAACTCTAAATTTCTTCTCAACATCGGACCGAAATCATTTTTACCCGGACAAACAAAACTACACAGGGCAAGGTCTTCTTCCTCAAGCTCAAGACATCCCAACTGCTCTGCCCGTTCTACATCATCCATCGCAAGAGAACGAAGTAAAAAGGTTGGAATGATATCTAACGGCATTACTTTTTCGTAAACGCCAATGGGGATGATTGCTCTATGCCCACCATGCATCGCCGTTGTAAAATCAAACTTTTTATTTTTACCCCCAAACCATGCGGATGCAAAAAGATTCAAAACAGAGAACTTATTCTTACCCGGTGCTAACCACCCTAAAAATTCCCGTTCTCTACCTTCTGCGAGTACTGAAATCTGTTGATGATAACGACCTAAATAACCAAATATTTCACCCTTCGCAATATTTCCCGACCATACGGAACCTGATATAACCCGTTTTTCGCCACTGTTAAGTTCGTTTGCAACTAATTCATCTATATTAGCACCTAAACGGGTTTTTATATATCGTGGTTTCGTGACCCCAGGTCCAGCAAGAGTAATGATACGCTGTAAATCCAGAAGTCCCGTCTTAAATAAGTAACCGATTGAGACGACATCCTGCAACCCAATATACCATACAGTTTTGGTACGGTCTACTGGGTCGAGAAAATGTATATGCGTCCCAGGTAAACCACTTGGATGCGGACCTTCAAATTCTTCTACCTGAACGTTTCCATCACCTTTCACTCCAAAATCTGCACCAGGCGTCTGACAGAAAAATACCTTTCCTTGTGTCAATCGCTTCATGACTTCTAATCCAATAGAAATATCTTCTTTTCGGTCTTTCACACATAATTGTAAATCTGGTGCCAAAGGATTACTATCCATGGCTGTAATGAAAATAGAATGAGGGATACTATTAATAGCAGGATTTTTCCCAAATGGGCGTGTCCGAAATGATAACCACATCCCAGATTCTATAAGTAAATTGCGAACATCGTCATCCGACAAATTACTAACTGCTTTCCCTTTGTAATTTTCAAATACCACCTGTTCCTCTGCAGATGGCATTCCAGAAATATCGTTTTCTTCAATCTCAATTACAACACTCTGCAACGCTCTTCGTTCACCACGATGAATTGCTTTAACTTCTCCTTTTGCAAAACTGGTATGAAGCACGCCAGGCAATTTTTTATTTTCAAATAGAACCTGCCCACGTTTTACTTTATCACCAACTGCAACCTTAAAAGTAGGACGCATACCTATATAATCTTGTGCAAGTATGGCGACACTTTTTACAGTCTTGTT
Organism: Candidatus Hydrogenedens sp.; assembly: GCA_035361075.1. Taxonomy (NCBI): domain Bacteria; kingdom Pseudomonadati; phylum Candidatus Hydrogenedentota; class Candidatus Hydrogenedentia; order Candidatus Hydrogenedentales; family Candidatus Hydrogenedentaceae; genus Candidatus Hydrogenedens; species Candidatus Hydrogenedens sp. The sequence goes on from DAOSBX010000061.1 coordinate 6,931, forward strand.
CGTGTCAATGAGTGGCTCAGGTGAACCTGTGATAGGGAGGTCTAACCCTTTTTTAATTGTGTATTTACCCATAAATACAAAACCTGCCTGCTCTATATGAGTTTGAGTTTAGTGCATTATAATTAAGTAAACAACTTAAATTAGTCATTACTATAAAAAACTTCCATAATAATAATCAAATGCAAAATTAGAATAAAATTGATATAAATATATACCTAACGTTCGTTATATTTCAAATCGACAACTACCGCTTCTTAACACCTAAAAAATTGTAAGATATAATTATAAATTATCACAACTTTTTACAACAAAATTTTTATGTTATGTTGCTATAAATCCACCATCAACAATTAATTCTGCACCTGTCATCCAACTGGATTCATCTGATGCAAGAAATAGTGCAGTGTATGCAATATCTTCAGGTTTCCCAAGACGTTTTAGTGGCAAACTATCACCGATGGCTTTTTTCTTTTCAGGTGTTAAATAAGGTTCTTGCAATGGCGTATCTACCATCCCAGGATGAATAATGTTGCAACGAATATTATCTGGACCAAATTGTACTGCCAATGATTTTGCTAATGAGATTAGTGCACCCTTGGCACACGTGTATGAATCTTGTGCTAATGTAAATCCAACTAAAGCAGAAATAGAACCTACAAGTATGATGGAGCCACCACCTGCCTTTTGTAAATAGGGAATTCCATGTTTTGTCAAGAAGAACGCACCTTTTAAGTTTATCGCTTGAACGATATCCCAATTTTCCTCTGTTGTTTCAATAACAGACTTATCACGATCTTTCCATAATACACCCGCATTTGCATATAAAATATTCAATTTGCCAAATTGTTTGACTGCTTCCTCGACACCTGCTTTTACATCTGCCTCTTTACTTACATCACCAACAAACACAGCACACTTACCACCTTCGGATTTTATAATGTTTTCTGTTTCACGTGCCGCCTTTTCGTTCAAATCAAATATCAACACACTGGCTCCTTCACGTGCAAACAGAATCGAACCCGCACGACCCATACCTAAACCAGCACCCGTAATAATGGCTACTTTATCCTTTAATCTCATAAATATACTCCTTGTCCTTTTGTGGTTATTTGTGACAAATCTGAAAGGGAATACATATCATATATAAATTACATTGATGATTTAAATTTTCATTTTTCCTCAGGAATGTTCAATTTAATATTATCGACATGAAAGGTCTCTCCTTCCGTTCTGACATAATAAAATTCTGGGGAAAAATCTTCAAAATTCCAATTCAGTGAAGGAAGTATAAAAACAGGGGTTTCCCCTATAATGTATTTTTCTCTTTTATGTAGATGCCCACAAAACATAGCATTAGGTTTGTATTTTTTCAATATCTCGCTCAGTGCTTTCTGGTCGTTTGAAGAGAGATACATGTTACCTGCTTTTCCTTCATGATTAGGTGGAATATGAGCAAAAATAAAAATAAACGGATATTGTTGTCTATCTACGTTTAATTCTTGCTCTAACCAATTTTGTTGTTCTTGCCCTTTAATTCCTTCCGATTCAAAATGCCCGATATGGTCACCAGTGTCTGATGCATCACAAAGAATAATGAACTTTGCATTTCTATGCACAAAGGAATAAAAATCATTTTGCTTAAAATCCTGAGGGAACATATGCATAAATATCTTCCTATCCTCACGCTTTTCATGATTCCCAAAAACAATATGAAACGGAATTTCAGGTTTTAATTCATCGAATACGTTCTCAAACTCCTTTGCGTGAATATCCCCTGTTACAACTACGAACTCAGGTTTTGGCTCTAATTCATTCATTTGTTTAATGAGACTACTAAAATGCTTTATACCTTCCTTTTCTGAGAGATGTAAATCGGAAACAACCACAAATGAAATATTTTCCTCCGCCATCACATGCATAGACAAAGCGAGTAGTATTAAGAAAAAAATAAAAAAACAAAGCCTCTGCCTTTTCATGAACATATCTCCTTAATGTTGAATAAACCATCGGAACTAATTATATTGGGCTTTATTGTATCAAAGCAATAGGCTGTGCCCCATCACCTCCATTACCTTGACCCACTTCTAATGCTTGAAGAATCGCTAAACCCTGATGCTCATTTTTCAACCGAATCTCAACAATCCCATTTTTCGGTTGAATATCATTAACTATAATGTCTACCGCTTTATTATGCCCACCTGCAGTCGCAGAGATGTCCATGTTTTTAACCTTCTCAATGCCGTTAATATATATTGTTACTGCCCGTTGTTCAGGTGGCAGATTTCGAGTCTCTGCAAATTTTAGTTTTACATAATAGATTCCAGGAGCCACTGTTACATTTGTCCAGAATTCTTGTGCCTGAACCCCATATCGATATAATTCTGGGTCGGCCGTATTTAATATAGTAAATCGTGTTCGTTCTGTTATCCATGCTTGACGCACAATATTCATACCAGTACCTAATCGTGCAACAAACTCTGTTGCTGGTTTCCATCTATTGCCCTGACTATCAACGTAATCCTGCCTGCTTGTATAACCGAATATCATTCGTTGTGTTTCCGTCGGTCCTCCACCTGAACCATATCCGGCACTACCTTCCGCTGAAGAATACACAATTCCCTGCAGATAAATAGAAGCCCCTTTTGACAATGGATTTCCTATCCCCTTTACAACAATTCGTAATGTATGTTGCCCTTGTGATAAACCATTTCTGTAATACAATACCTGTTGTTCCCTTGTTTCATTAGGTGTCCAGCAATCTATAGTTACACGTTGCAGTACATCATCCAGATAAACGTCTGCTAAACCTCCATCGGGAGTGACCTTACCAATAACTCGAAGTTGATTCCCTGTAAAAGAACACGACACCTCCGCAGATTGTGATGAACTCATCAACATATTTTCTGAAACCTGCCAATCTCCAGAATAATTCAACTCCTTCAATGGAATAATCTGCTGAACATCATCACCTTCAATTAGGATTTCATCACACCCATCATGCCGAATCTGAACGATACAATCCCCATTAGAAAGAGTTTTAATTGTAAATCCATTCTGAGATAATTGTTCGCATCTGTCCAAAGCGACTCCATTTGCTCCTACTGATTTAGGTGTAAAAGCGAGTCTTAACACGTCGATATTATCCGCTAAAGAATTAAACGTTTTATAATAGACACGTCCTACTCCATACTCAACATACGTAACCACTGAATCAGTTCGTAAAATATGATTTTCACGATTTGCCCCACAAATCTCTGGCATCCATGCCATCATATTTAGCACATGCTTCAAAGCCATCGGATGGGCTATCTTAAACCATCCACCAGCCACAATTTGCCCACCATCTATATTATCCTCTACAATGCCATTCTCATGACAATCATAAGTAGTCAGAATTGCCTGCCTTCGAGCTACTTCCGTTGCCCATGGACTGTTCACTTTAACTCCATACTCCGCCCACAAAGGTGCCAGCTCCATCGGTCCATACCATAATGAACGACCACAACAACCCGATGACTCCGGATAAGCCCATGCACCACTATATACATCACCTCTCGAATTTGGACAAACACTTGTTCGATTGAGGAATAGTGAAAGAATATTTCGTGCATCATTCTTCCAATTTGGAAAAACATCAGGATTAGAAATTAAATACCGCACCACAAACTCAGTCACATTCTCTGCTTGTACAGGGTCCTCCCAGTCCCAATAATTTCGTCCCCAGGTATCATCAACAGTCCATTTTGGTAATAAAACATCTCGTAGCCATGTCTGTCCCGCATCTCGTGCCTCAACCACAGCATTATGTTGCCCCGTATAACCCATCTTGATTAATTCATCAAAAAACGTTAAAATGAATGCTATCCCGCCCGTCATGTGGTCAGACCATAAAACCTGTTCAGGATTCGCATACCGTCCCCATAATGGAGTTCCCAAATTTCTACTCCGTTTTTCAGCTAATAAATCCGCCCAATGTTTCACAGCCTCCAACCAACGTTCATTACCCACCAATTGATAAGCATGAAGTAGCCCAATACCTACCTCTGCTACAATGTCCAGCTGGATAAATCCCTCCGCATTAGCGTGTCCATACGGCTTCCCTTTCACTGGAACACTAATCAAAAACTTAGGCCAGGAATGGTCCTCCGAGGTAACACAGTAGTCGAGCAGAAAATCTGCCAAAATTGAAATATGTGCGATAGCAGATGGGTCACCTGTATAACGGTAATAATCCACCCACCCAGATAATAAATATGCAGACCGCTGTCCTAAGTCCCCATTATCCCAATCAGAAAGATTCGGCACAGAAATAGTCCCATCCGCAGAAAGACTCCAAGTTCCATTGAAAACATATTCAGGAGCAATGGTACAAGCCTTATCCTTTCCCGCCCACGGATAACGTTTTAATGTTTCTCCCGCAATTCGAACACGATAATCCCATTGTCCATTTAATCCTGTATACCACGGAGCAATAACCCCATATTCATCCTGAACCGCATCATAAGCATAATAATGTGTTTGCTCCAATGCAGATAAATGCAAATACAAAAAACAAATTACAAAGGAAATACTCATGATTAAATCCCTTTACATTTTCTATTACATTTTTATATCGACAATCATAATCATTCACTAAACTAAAAGTAAACCTTATATATCGACAAATAAAAACACAATACCTACCCTTACGGTTAAAAACAGTATCCTCACAGTCCCTACTAAAAAGTAACACAACCATTACTACTTATGGTAAAAAAACAGCACAAGCACCCCTAACCGCATTTTAAGTTTATGGACAGCATCTCACATGTAAAATTATAAAGACAAATCAAACAGTATTTTATAATAATTTCATAATCTTATTATAGAGGCACACCTATGTATCTGCCCAAGTTCTCGCTATAAACCTAAGTATATGGGCAACCCCATCTGTCCACTCCTACTCTTCAGGGCAAACACATGGGTCTACTCCTACTCATCATTCACCGCTCATATTTATTATACATATACACTTCCCAACCAAAATACCAAAGTAGTGGGAGAATCCCTGCTCCCCAAAAAAATAAACATCAACTTCCAATTCATCCATTCGTAAGTAAGTCCGCCCCGTTACATTACCACATTATATAGATACTCCTACCTGTTTTTTTTACTTCGCAATTACA
>DAOSBX010000062.1 GCA_035361075.1 Candidatus Hydrogenedens sp.
TGTATAATTTATATAAAAACCCCTCACTCCTCTTGTTCAGAGGTCTCATATATAAGTAAACCCATGTTTACTTATCTAAATATTATCATACTACTATTTACTGTATTTGTCAAGTATCTTATCCATTGAAAATAAAAGTAATATATGTTTCTTATTTTTTAATAATATTTTTACTATCATGGAATAGTACTTAAAACCACTTCATTTATGTGTAATATAGATTACAAACAGATATATAGACACACCACATCAACATATGCAATACGGGTCACTATAACAAATGGGTGTTGAGTTCGTCTGCTTTATTGTAAAGAATTTAATTGCTATAAAAACCAGAACACATTATTGAACTTATAGAAAAATAAAGAGTACGTTGTCTCTTGCCTTCATGTGTTTTATCTTCTTCTCCCCTTCACAAAATAATCAACAACTTTATGCAGTTATACTCGGTGGTTCATCTTCACAATTTTTAAAAGCATTTTTTAATATGGTAAACTCAATACTTCATAAAACATTTAAATTATTTAAAAAGGAGTTCTGCATGTTAAAGCAACTTCCATTTCCATTCCATTCTTTTGTTGCAAATGCTCTCTGTGTCAAACATCTTAAGCTTTCGTTTTTCATCATGCTAACACTTTCCAGCCTAACCGTTTCCGCAACAACGGTTGATAAACTACAATCACCACCTTCTTTAAGCATATATATTATTCCTAACAGCAAAGCGGTCAATGACATTATTAAGATATGTGGCAAAACCTCCTGTCAGCAAACACAACACATTGCTTCCCTTAATAATATAAGTGCCGAATCCATTAGTAATAATAATCGTGGAACAGCAATCGTATTTAATTCTATAGAAGATGCAAAGGCAAAGATACTTGAGATAAAAAAAGTACAAGGTCTTCCGCCAGGTGGTATTGAAGTCATTTTGAAAGAAGGTGAGTATACCCTTCCATCAACCCTCATTTTTACGGAGGAAGATAGTGGCACAGAACAATCACCAATAATATATCGAGCCGAACCAGGAACCTATGTTGTCATAACTGGCGGTATTCGTTTATCTAATTTTAAGAAAGTGTCAGATGAGCCTGGCTCAGAGCGAATTAATCCTGAGGTAAAAGACAACATTTTTGTCCTTGACTTAACCCGTTACGGTATAAGCTCATTGCCACCATTAGAACTTGCAGGCTTTGGAAGTAGAAAGGTTCGCACGGCAGATAGAAACTATCAAAATTATAACACTTTCCCATGTCCTGAACTTTTCTATAATAGACTCCCCATGACCATTGCCCGTTTTCCGAATCAAGGGTTTCTTCGTGTTGCTGGAGTTCAGGGAGATAAAGATGAGTCTGACCCAAACAATCCAAATCTCATGAAAAACGTCCGTTTGAAATTAGAAGGTTGTCCCCTTGCCAATTGGAGCAAAGAGACGAATATCCTTTTATATGGCTACTGGTATTATGATTGGGCAGACTCATACGAAACAGTGTCATCAGTAAATGTAGAAACCAGCGACGTCCTATTAGCGGGTCCAGGGTCTGCTTATGGTTACCGTGAAGGTGCACGTTACTATGCCATCAATCTATTATGCGAATTAGACCAGCCTGGCGAATGGTATATTGACCGCGAACACATGCTCCTTTATTTCTATCCACCTGCATCATTAGACGGAGCCAATATAGAACTTTCCCTATCTGATAAGCCAATGATTATTTTTAAAAATGCAGGTTATATCACACTTGAAAACATCCATTTCCGATTAAATGCCACTAATATATTACAAATATTCGACGGTAATAATATCCAGATATCGGGTTGCTCCTTCTCTGAATCCGCAGGCTATGGCATCACCATCGGTAATGGCAAAAATCACAAAATCCAGTCTTGCGATTTTACAACCTTAGGCAAAGGAGGCATTTACCTTGCAGGTGGTAATCGTAAAGATTTAACACCCTCTAACTTTGTGGTGGATAATTGTTATTTCTATAATCTTGCCCGTATCGACCATACCTATAATCCTGCGGTTTATGCTACTGGTTGTGGACATACACTTACGCACAACCTTGTTCACAAAAATCCGAGCAGTGCCTTCAGAATAGATGCCAACGATTGTCTAATCGAGTTCAATGAAATCTTTGATGTCCTATTAGAATCGGATGACCAAGGCGGAGCTGACATGTGGGGAAACCCTGCCTATCGTGGTGTTGTTTACCGCTACAATTATTGGCATCATATCGGCAATTGGCAGGAAAATGCGGAACAATTGAGCTGTGGTCAGGCTGGGATACGATTAGATGACGCAATCTCAGGGGTTCACATTTATGGGAATATCTTTTACCACTCCTCCTCTGGTGAAAATGGGTTTGGAGGTATTCAAATACATGGTGGAAAGGATAATCTTGTTGAGAATAACATTTTCGCAGAATGTCGAATTGGTATCAGTTGCACCCCTTGGAGTACTGAGCATTGGACAAATTTTGTTAAAAGTATATGGGACAATCAAGACATAGATAAAGACCTCTATTTGCAACGATACCCCGAACTAAACCATTTGTACGAAAACATTAACCAAAACACTGCCCGTAATAACATCTTCTGGAACTGTAAAAAAACAATAGTACGTGCCCCATCCAATTTCATTTTCGAAAACAATCTGGAAACTACGGAAGAGCAACTGTTCCCCTATGCGAAAGAAGGAAATTTCAACACAAATGAGACATGGTTAGGTTCTCAGAATTTTTCATTCACATCTATCCCATTTAACTCCATCGGCTTATACAAGGATACGTATCGGACAAAACTACCTGAGGAAATTATCCGCAAAGGCAGAACACAACAATAATTCCTCTCGCCCACAGAAAAAATAGCCCAACCCAAAACAAATTCAAAAGAGGCAAAGTCTTATTATAAACAATCTGAGTAAAAACAAAGACCTCTTTAAATTGATGATAAAAATGAAACTAAAACATAAAATAATAGTTCTAATCTTTGCCTATTTACTTCTCGTCACACATATATCCTCTGCCATTGGTGTCCGTGCACATATTGAAATCGGGTTGCAGGCAATCCGTAACTATATCCAGCCATGGCGTGAACAATGTTCTGGTATTTCAACACTTTTCGAAGATACTGAGGTATATCCTGCTTTTTATGCGGGCTGTGCTTTCCCCGATTGGGGCTATGGTGAGATTAACCCTGATTCCGCAGAAGCGTCGCATTGGAACAAATTCATGACGACATATGTCTCCATTCTAAAGCAAAAACTTCCATCCTTACCGCCATCCGTTGCTCGGAAAGAAGTGGCTTTTTTCCTCGGCGTTGTAGTTCATAATATTTCCGATATACCATGGCATTTTGATGAAGTGGGGCATCGCTCATTTTTAAGTTCTGCCCGCGAAGAAGGCAATTCATCCCATCGTGATGCGGAATTTAGCACAGATGTCTTCCTATTCGCCGAAAGTCAAACAGAACCGCTCATTCCTCTCGAATTGTATTGGCCTTATGAGACAATATTAGAATGTTTCAAACAGATAGACATGGACGTAACTGCAGAACAACTGAAAGCAGGGTGCACTCGTGAACAGGCATATCTAACAACAGGTCCTTTCCTTGCTATGACACAATTTGAGTCTATGAAACAAAAGCATAATTGGGTTTATCAACATTATAAAAATTATTACTACGGCGGTTTAGAGCATAATGCTTCCGCTGTGAGCACGTTTATGAAATATTACTTTGCAATAATTACCGATAATATGTTCATCCAAAATAGTTTAAGTTATGCACCATACGTCCGCCGTAATAATGACTACATCCCTATATGTGATATTCAAGACACCACCATTATCAAAAATATGCCTGACAACAATGCAGGGATGGAACCTTTCCTCTCTGTTGGGAAACAAGAAAACAACGAATGGAAAATTCTTATCCGCTGTGCACTACCTCCCATTTTTGAAAAGGAAAACCTGAAAAAGGCTTCAATCTGGTTATATGCAGAACAGATAGAATATTCCGCCGACCTAAAATTTATTACAATAAAAACACAACGAATTACAACACCGTGGGATGAAGGAACAGGGAGTAGTAATGAGTTCAGTGGGAAAGAGGGTTGTTCTACATTGGGGGTAAATTGGTCTACTCAACCTGAAGTTGATGGTAGTTCTACTCAGCTGATAGCCATACCAATCTCACCGAATTGGATACAGATTGACATTACAGAGTATGTAAAGTATTGGATGGATAATCCTCAATTAAACTATGGCATAAATATATCAATGGCTGAGAATACAGACAAGAATTGCGTTATCCGCTTCTTCTCATCGGATGCATTTCGTGAAAATGATAGCCCTTTTTGTGGTGGAGAAAGAACTGCATATCGCCCTGCCTTCACTATATTAAACAAAAATACACTCACGGAGTACCTATTCCCTGATAAAACTACAAAACACCAAAAATGAATAAGGTTAGTAATTATGTATAAAAGGGGAGATGTTTTAGTATTCAAAATTTCCATGCCACGGAAGGAACAGAGACAATCCTTCATCTCCAGAATGAATCTGGTAAACATTCCCATCAAACTCATATTGAATGGATAACTCCGAAAACTTATCTAACCCTAACTCAGCAAGATAAGAAGGCACCAGATAATCTAACGACACTGGATATACGCCATTATCAACAGCGTACCATTCGACTGCAAGGAATATTTTTGATAAAGTAAGGGTCATATTGACATGTTTACGATGCTGGTCTACCATTGTGTCTGGTGGAAATATGATTTTCCGCAATTCTTCTAATGGGTAATCCGTCACTTTCGTCTCCGTTCCTTCATCTGTGGGTGGTAACTTTAAGAACGTTTCCCATGCGTTCTGTAGTTCCTGTTCAGAGCATCGGGCAAGCCAATCCTTTTCCGACGGCTCATTAAGGATGTTCTGCAAAGCCTGCCTCAATATAGAAACAGAAGGAATCTCCGTTTGAGCCCAAACCGCAATCTGCCGATACTCATTATATTTTACCGTGTTCTTATCCTGTGCAATTTTCTCTGAACGCAATAATAAATTCATTCCATCTCGGAATTGTTGTGCAGATAATAACCGTAATCGTGCCAACTCACGGAGCACAATCCCCATAGATTCAATTGCGTAAAGCGGTATATGCGTCAATTTGCCGTAAACCTGTTTCTGAAGCGACTCTGCAAATTGAACAAGCAAATTGACATCCATAATCAACGAATCGTTAGGTTGGTGACTTAAAACAAGAAGGTTTATGGTTAACAACTCAAAAAAATTCTGAAATGGTTCGATGGCAAGAGGTGGTTCGTTTAATACCACTGGTGGGGGTAATATTCCACGTTCGTAGGAAATACCATCTCGCCATTGCTGAAATGCCATTTGAATATTGTTAACATAACCGACTATCTCTTCTGGCACAGGGTTATTACCTAATGTCAGCAGTATTTCCCATGTCTGTTGTAGCCAGTTTATATCAGCCGGCGGTAAGGATTCTACTGCTAATAAGTAATAGTAAAATGCATCCATAGGAGTAAATGAACGAGAGGTATAATACTGCGGTTCTACTTTTTTCCTCTGTTCATCATATCGATTGTATAAAAGTTGGAATATTTTTCTGTTCAAATCGATTTTGATTTCTGCCTTTGTTTCAACAGGTTCTCCTTCTTTGGTAGGTTCTTTTGTTTCAGGAGGAGGTGAAGGAGATGGTTCTTGCGTTTTTGTTTCCCCTTCATTAGAGATTGAATTTTCTGAGAGTTGGGTGGTGACAACAAGGTTACTATCATCAGTACCAGTGCCATCCTGACGTGTTTTATTTAAAAACATAACAAGTATCAGAAGAAAGAGAATCGTGGCTACACCAAAACCTAACGATATAGTTAAACGAATCAAAACCTTATTACTTCTCCGTCGGATTTCTGTTGTCGGCAAATCTGAACTTAAAGACTCGCGAATAAGACCTGCCACCCCATCAATTAACTGAGCAGGACACGGTTCATAGGCATTAGTAGACAAAATCTGACTTAACTGTGGGACAGTTAAATTTATTTTTACTAAACTCAATCCACGTCGGATATGTTCAATTCCTTTGGCAACCCGCTCATCAATTTTCTCTCTCGGTAAACGCAAATATGTAACGAGGTTCGCAGACTCTTGCCCTTCAAGAATATGTAGAATAATCGGCAATGAATATTTTTCTGACAAATTGGCGATAAGCACATCTATCCGAGGGCGAATATCATTCCATGACACAGGTGTATTAGTATCGGATGGTGGAGGTAATTGCTTAATTACGGACATGGCTTCACGCGTCGCTTCACGATGTAAAAACACAGCAATCGGCACAGGTGGAAGGAGAGATAATTGAATTAATTTTTTGAAACAGGTCTTTGCTATCTCGAGGGAAATATTTGGTTCCTTTGTCAATCGCAACGCAACTCCATAAACCATACCACCATGACGCGACACCAATTCTTGAAATGCTCCTACATCACGTTGCCGTATCCAGAGATCTAAGCACTGGTCATCCGATAACTGCATAACTCTCCTTATATCTTAAATTATATTTTCCATTTAGTATATCTATTTTACACCAAATTATACGAAAAGCCAAAGAGAGCAACCGTCTAACTGACTCGTCGTCTGACCTGTCTGTCTCGTCCAACCTTAAAAAGTAAAAACCTTTGCCCTTAGTTTGCTGGGGTATATTCCCCTGTTATATGTGTCGAGATACCACGCAAGGATAGCACATCGGTCTGCATCAATAATGTGGTCATTACCCTTAGAATAAATGTATTGTCCCTGTGCATTAAGTAGATATGTATGATTGGCATATTGTTGTTCACGTTCCACACTTTTGGGAAATATAATTGTATGTTCTGTTAATCGTCGTTGTAGTAATTCTGTCATCCATTCTTTTGTGCGACGTCGCTGGACTGTTCCATCGGACAAATGCCCAGTCTCAATCATAGCACCGAATTCAAATGCACAAATTTTACGCTCCCATTCATACCCCAGAGACATTAATAGGTGTGCAACTGCTCTGCCACTATTACCGCAGTCAATCCCTATTCTACGGAAATGGTAGGCACGGTCTAAAGCCTGAATAACCTCCTGCTGTTGGGCATAGTTTACATGCTCCAGATGAACACGAAAAACACCAATTAAATATGGGGGCTCATTCCGATAGACAACAAATTCGGAAGGAGCCTGGGCAAAACCTAAATCACAGCCCAAGTAATAATGACCCGCTGGAATATCGCTCGGTAGTTCCAACTCCAGTACCGAGTTTTTTAAAATCACTTCATTTAAAGGAAGCGATTCATCTACACATGATAAGTAATCATCAAGATTAAACACTGCGTTTACTGGCTCGCCATGTAAACCTAAAACACGATGAATATACCCTGGGCTATCACGTCCGCCATAGAGATAAGCAAGTTCCTCATCTTTCTGCTTTGTAAACTCTGGATTAAGATAGCTGGGCCAATGATATTGTTCTGCCTCCGCTAAGAATGTCATCCGATAAAAAGTGTTTCGTAATCCATTTGGCACTCCATAAACCCAACGGCGTCCTCCCGCATTAAGGGCTTGATACAATTCGCCCCAGCTTGTATCGGTCATCTCTTGGGCTTCATCCACAATCTGCCAGTCCACATGCATCCCTTGGAAATTAATCCCTCGCGGCCCAGCAATACGCCCCCAAAGAATAAATCCATTGTTAAATCGGATGAAGTACGATGGCGAACGACGTAACTCCGCAATATTTCCTGAAAATTCGGGGCTTGTTTCGAAACGACGGACAAGGCGGTTCATAACTGGAAACAGATGATTTTCACATTGTGTTGCAATAAGCATCGACGTGCCAGGCATACATACCATTGCCCAACACGCAATAATCTCTATCTCTGTGGTCTTGCCTACATCACGACCATCACAGTGAACTTTGCGGAGAGCATGTGATTCTAATGATGCCCGTTGATACTCACGCAAACGCCACGGTCTACCTTCTGCATTACGGAAAAAGCGATATGCAAATAATTCACGTGATTGTAAAAGTTGATATAGCGACTTCTGTAATTCATGCATATTTAATCTCTTCCGAAATATGGTTGCAAATAAACCTCACCATTTTTTAATAAAATGTTGTTTCATACATCTTGCACACTTATATGCCTGGCGGATACCAGACCTTCACTTCTTTTGTTTGTTTTCCCCATCGTATTGCATCTTTATGTTTTTTGAAGAATAGGTCTATCCGATCCCCTTGAGTGGAACTGCCACGGTCTTCTACCCGACCATAGCCGTAACCAGGTATGTACATTACAGTTCCAAAAGGAAAGCGACTTGTATCGGCTGAGATTGTTCCTTTTTTCGCTTTAACACCACTTGCAGTCATCCCTACTTTTTTCGGTTTGCCTCGATTTGGACCATGAGCAACCACAGGACGTCCAAACCTCAGCCAGCTCCGTTTCCAATTGCAACATTTACCACATGGACAAAAACCTCGTGTTTCTAATGTTAAAACCTCTGAACGTCCACCCGCAGGTGGTCTGAATCGATTCGAGGTCGTTGCACAGCCCATACATAACAGGATAAGAATCGAAATGAATATGATAGAACTTTTTTTTAACATACCCACTTACCTTTCACTGGTTGCATTACGAATGCGTTACCTTTGATTATATTCTATCAAAAACAGATTCATTTTCAATTACAAATTTCAACATCTTCTTTAATTGTGTCAATATCGGGTTTAATTCCAGTTTCAATCGGTAGCGTATCTCTACCTTTTTCTAATTCCTTTTCGCAATGGAGTAAATCTTGTACAAGTTCAGAAATACTTTGACTATGTACATGCTTTGGTTCTGATGGTTTGATTCGCTCCAATTCAGCTACAATGTCCCTCAATCGTTCAAGATATTTGAACAACATCTCAAACTTCTGAACCGTCTCATTCTGTTTTATATGTTTCCTCTTCACAGTTTCGTATCCATCTGTTATTTCTTCTTCTAAAGATGAAGTTTTTTCAACATCATGTTCACACCGTTGAATAAAAAACATTAAAACCAATAATTCCCTCAACCGAATTTGAAGCCATGGGCTAATTTCTATACCTTTATCTTCAAACCAGCCCGAAAGTGCTTTAACCTTTTCTCGCCATTGACGTTTCTCAAATGGAGTTAGCCATTTTTCACCCTTCTCAAGAGAATAAAGAATATAACCCATTGTTTGCCTCCTATTTATTGTGTTCTTTATAACTCCTCATTTATATTCCAAATCGTTTTGCCCTCGTAAAAACATAACCTATTCACCTACAACGAAATAGGAGGGGACAACCCCTGTCATTCTAAAGGAATACAAACAAATCTGCTTGTGGAAAGTTAAATGTAGCATAAGCATTCCTATCGACGCATCACTTCTACCTATTTATTAATACTACCTGTTCCATATCATACCCATTTCAGCTATCACATTAGTTCCACTCCATTAGCAAAAAGGCTGATGGTTCTTTTGCAATTAAGAACCTTCAAATGTTAATGGGTCTCGATAGAAAACGTAAGAATAATCCTAACAACGCAATAATAAACCCCAAACCAGAACAAATAACACCACCCCAATATGCACCTACTGCTACCTGACCCGTCCCAAGTAAAAAATCGAAGATAACAAAAATTAAGCCGAACAGAACAAGAAACGCACCTGTAAATACAAAATCAATAGGATAACTTTCATGAAGTTCATCCTGCTCTATCTCAAACAGTTCTCGTATTTGGGGAATCTCATCAAGGAGTTCTGGCGTCTCTTCTAACCGCTCAAGTAATGCAAGCCGAACACGATATTGTATCCATACTCGCATTATTGCACGAAAAGCAAAATAAAATGTCGTAACAACTACAAATAGTAATGGCAAACTCATAAGTACTTCCCGCAATGGTTACTCTCCTTTATTGACATGATTCCATAGAATATAGTTTCATATATTTTACATCTTTTTTCTCATCAACTAAAAACCTAAATTCTACAACATCAAAAAAAGTTTTTTGAAACGAATACAACACATTCTACTTAAAATCACAACCGTAAAAAAACGGAGGCACTCTATTCACTCCGAATAAAGTGCCTCCAAAAATCGTGTAGGGAAAATTCCCTTACTAATTACTAAATGTTAATACGTGCCTTTTTGCCAGCACGAACAAGTAACAGACCAGATACAAGACCTAACAACATCATATCTGCCATATATGAACCACCTGAACCATTTCCAGCACCGCAGGATACGATGAACTTACGTTTCGGTTCTTGCGGTTGTGTTTTCTCTCCTTCTTTAGTTCCTTCAGTGGTCCCTTCACCTTCTTTTGTCCCTTCTCCTTCTTTACTGCCTTCTCCTTCTTTCATTCCTTCTGTCGTTGAACACGGTCCTGAGGAAACTACAAGGTTCACCGCTGTGCCCGGAGTTACCTGCGTCCCTGCAGACGGATTCTGACTGATAACATTACCGGCGGATACGCTATTACTACACTGTTGTGTTATATTACCCACCGTTAACCCAGCTGTACTCAATGCATTTGACGCGTCAGGTTGACTCATCCCTTGTAAATTCGGAACTTCTACTTGTGTTGTCGCATCCTTTAATATCTTCGGAGCCTTCGGGTCGTCAAACATTGGAACATGGGCATACATATCATTTATCATTGCCTGAG
>DAOSBX010000063.1 GCA_035361075.1 Candidatus Hydrogenedens sp.
GTTACTTATATTCTCGATTTTGGTAGGTTCGGGTATATGTTTTTATTTTGTGATGAATGGGATAAGTGTATTAAGAAAATCCAAATAAAGAGGTAAGGAGATATTTATGATTGGGTTAAACAACAAAGAGGAGGTAAAGACAATGGAAGGTATGAAGGGTTATTCTCCAATATTTTTCCAATACAGTACAAGTAAATTAGGTTTAACTTATATAAATGCAGATTTAAATTTTTTGAGATATGCAAGTATAAATAGATTCTTTTCTGGAGAGGACAAAAATTTTAATATATTGATAACAAAAGACTTACGACTATTGAGCCAGAAAAGTATTCCAATTGGCACGGGTATTGTTATTAATAATTCGACAATTGAATATGAATTATAAACCAATAAACAGAAGGAGAAAAAAAATGAAAATGGATGTAAATAAAAATCAAAGATGCCTCGTTATTAATAATAACAGGCATAAAAATAAATATAAACAATTGGACCTTGAAAGGAATTATAAAACTATGAAAAAACTTAGTAGTATAGGAGAAACAAATATGAAGAACACAAACAAAAATAAAAATGAACTAAGGAGAAGCGCAATGAATTTATATCCACAATTAAAAAAACATTTAAACAACAAGGAGAGAGGATTTATGAAAAGCAGAGTACTATTAGGTTTATTGTTAAGTTTGGTAATTTTGATAAGTGGTATATGTTGGAGTTGTCAGGGGTATTTTACTTTACAGGAATTAGAAAACTCGAAGTTTTTATCATTTTTATATTTTCCTTGGCATCGTTTAATTACGCCTTATATTGAAAAGTGGTTTTTTATTGATGTGCCGGATATAGAGCCCAAAATAAGTCCTTTATTAGCATATGTAGGTTTTTATAAGAGCATAGATATAAATGATGAATGGGACTTTTTATTAAAAGAGGGCAGGAGTATTTTCTATATACTCCATGATATTTGTGCTATGGTTTTAAGTAATAGAGAGGGGCTGTCATATTATTTAGGTCATATGGGGAATGAATCAGTGGCTTTGATAAGTGGTGTAGGTCCATTAACTCAGTCTGTATTTTTATCTATATTAGGGGTAGTATTGTTATCAATGCTATTGTTTGAGGTTTGGCGTCGTAATTTTAACATTGAATCAGGAGCCTTACTTCCTTGCTATGAATGTAATAATAATTATTGTATAACGGAGAGTAAACAACTTAATGTAGGAGGGAAAAATATGGATAGGTATCAAACATTCAGTATGAATAACATAAACAGTAACAAAACAAAAGGAGGACATGATATGAATACCAATAAAGGCAATCAAAATAATTTTAGTAATGATGAAAGACAAGAGCAGAAGAAGGAAATGAGCCCTCAATTTTCTAAGGGTGTTTTATATATCATATTGGGGCTGGGAATTATTGTTGCAGGTTATTTATTAGCTTCTTTCTTTTCGACACCAAAATTTAGTGATGGAGAAGCACCTAAATTTGAGTTGCCAGTACAACAACAGCGTGTAATGGTCCCTCCAAAACCACAAACCCTCGACCCAGAAATAATATTTAATGAAAAGGTTAAACCTGTCGTTGAAGATTGTAAAAGGGAAAATGAAGAAGTACTGAGAAAATGCCTGTTTACTTTGGATGAAAGAATGAAAGAGTGTTATTCAGGCATAGACCCATTTTTAGATGATATGACATCATTTGGAACAAAGATAGGTATAGTCTGGAATTGGGCTGTGGGTGATAAAGAGGCTTATATAAAATCTAAATTTGAGGAACATATCGTATCTGAGGAAGAACTGAAACAAATTCTTAATGATGTAGTTGAACAATATATTGAAGGAGTAGGCGGAAATATCAATGAAATGCATACGAGAATTATGGTAAATATGGAACCCATTCGTAAACAGTTTAATATCCCGAAAACCACAATAAAAACTTTTGTTAGTAGTGCTATGCAATATGTTTTGGAGGATATACAGAATAATAGTAATAAACTATTGTGGAATACAATAATAAGTTATGGTTTGTCGGAGATTGGGAGCTATATTGCAGTACAAGGTGGATCTATTGTTTTAAGCCAAATTAGTTCGTATGTTTTACCTACAATTTCAGAAGCCATTCTAACCCCTGCATTAGCAATGGCAGGAGTAAACTTAACTTCTACATTGGCTGGCGTTGGTGTAGGGACCGCTGCTTCTGCAGGGACTGGAGCTACTATCGGTTCAGTTATCCCGGGTTTTGGAACCGTAGTTGGATTTGTGGCAGGTGGAATTATCGGGATTATTATTGAAAACCATATAGATAATAACTTCAAGGAAAAAATCAAACCTCAAATCGAGAGGTCTATTGATGAGATAAAAATACAAATTAGTAGAGGTTTTAGACAGAATATGTCAAGTGAAGAAGAGGTATTTATGAAGGATTTGTCTATGAAGATAAAACAGGGGGTAAGTGATTTTTGTAACATACAAAATCAAATAATAATGACAAATTATCAAAACCTTATAAATAACATAAATAACTCAATGGGGGTAGCTAAAAAAGTATCTATCTATGGGAATATCTAATTAAAATGGAGGGAAAAACAATGATTAGTAACAATAGAAATAATTGCAACAAAAACACAAATGCTATAAATAGAGGAGATATTATTATGAATATGCATAAAAGAGTTAAAGGGAATTTGAAAAATCGTTTAATGAAAAGAGAAAGAACTATTGTCTTGAGTTTATTGCTTGTAGTCGGGGTATTGTCTTTAAATTTTAACACCCATGCGATAGTTGGTCCTATAGCAAAGGGAATAGTAAAGGAAATATTAGAATTTATTGGGGAAAAAGGAGGAAAAGAAGTTCTGGAAAGTGTTGGTAAGAAAGTTAGCAAAGAAGCAATGGAAGAATTAGCGGAAAAAACGATAAAAGAAGTTGGTGAAGAAGGTGCAAAAAAAGTATTTAAAGAATTAGGTGAGCAAGCATTGAAGCATGGAGATGATGCATTTTTAGTGGCAAGAAAATATGGAGTACAACAAACAGTGCATTTATTGAAAGAACTTCCGGAAGAAACAGGGAAGAAGGCGGTAAAGGCGTTTTTAAATCGGGGCGATGAACTTATGCCTTTAGCACAAAGATTTGGTAAAGAGGTTATAGAGATGGAAGTGAAACATCCGGGACTAACGAAACAGGTTGCGGTAGAGTTTGGAGAACAAGGAATAAAATCGTTAAAGAATTGTGATACAAACCAGATAATAACATTACTAAGAAGAAAAGATATTTTAAATAATTTAACTCCTGAAGGGAAAGCAGTATTATGTCAAAAGGTGAGCCAAAGTTCTACCTGGAATAATATTGTAGATATATTTGAAAAACATCCCAAAACAACAGATGCATTGGTCAAATTAAGTGCAATACTGGGAAGTGTATATATTATTTCTGAAAAAGCCTTATCTTCGGATATAAAAAAAGTATTACCCGACGGAAGAGTTGTTGATGAAGAGGTAAGTATATTTCAGAATAGAGACATAACATATAATCAAGACGGTAGTATGGTAGAAAGTAATAGAGATCCTATTACTAATTTGTTTAAAAAAATTGCGGACAGCGGGAAAAATATAGGAATTCACTATTTAGTTATATTTATTGGGGCTGGCATTGGATTATTCTTTGTTCTTCGGGGGTTGGTTCCCATTGTTATATCTCTCCGCAAAAAGAATAATGTTTAAGTAAAAAATTAACACGGTAATAAAAAAGGAAGATGGCTATGAGAGTTTATTGCACAATAATTCATATTTTGATAATAGTCGCTATTATTTGCTTTCTTGTTTCAATAATAAAAGAGTGTGTGAAGGCTAACCAACAAGTGGAAAAACCGGGGTTTCTAAAGCGAATACTTAAATATTTTTGGGAACCGTATAAAACATGTTGGGAGTGGAAGGCGAAATATCCATTTCTTTTGTAACTTTTCTATTTGAAGATTTTTCGTTTTTTGATAAATAGTGTGAATTAAAGACTACATATCAGGGTGCAACAGATTATAATTAGATGGATTAAAAGGGGACTTAAAAAGGGAAGGGGTTTTATCATACCATTCTCGGAGTTTCTCCGCTGAGCTTTTGTTGTTCAATACCTTCTGCCTATGAACATAATTATAACAATAAATATATTGGTTTAATCTATCCATGAGCTTTTTGTAATCCGTAAAGTAAAGTTGTTTTAGAATGTCTATTATTCTAACATTAAACTGTTCAACCAATCCATAGGTCTTCGGCTCTTCGGGTAATTTTGGTAATTCCTTTACATCGACATGAATATATCCTGGCTCTACCTCCTCAAATCGTCCCACCTACCCTCGTTGCTTCCGCATCCGCTCCTTCTATGTCTCTCGTTCCGCCTCAATGACCCCATGCCAATGTAAACACCGAACAATATTCCATCGATTGACATGTAAAATAAACGGTTTTAACACTCCCACTAATCCATCGATACCCATCCCGATACTCCGCCGTAGTTCATATATCACCCATTCCTCCAGCGGATTTAAGACTGTCCTTAATTTATGCGGTCATGATGACTTATCGGTTAATTCTTCTCTCTTATAGTCCATGTGCTTAACCACAACCGCTTCGCAAAAACTATTACGGCTTCCTTCGACTCCTTTATCATCTTTTACATTTGAACTGTTATCTTATCGTTTGGGTTATACTTAATTCCAGCCATATCCATTCCCTCCTTGATTTCCTAACATTATCTGTCTTATTCTACATATTATCATTTGATATTATTTAATATGTCTTATAGTCTGTTAGTATTGGATATATTAATTTACATAAAAGGTATTAATATGGAACAAAACGAAGTAAATATAGCCTTCGAAATCCTGTTAGAAAAAATTGAAAAAGTTTTTAATTTTTTAAATGAAGAGGGAGAAACTGCTTTTAAAACTCAAGATTATGAAAAAGCAAGACAACTTAATGAAAATGGGGAAAAATTAAAACAATTCCAAGAAAAAATTAAAGTATTACAAACAGAATGGCAAAATCTATTTAGTAAAAGAGTATATTCAAGCAGTAGAAAAAGAAAATCTAAAGGTAGGTTGAAAAGAGGACTTCGGACTCCTGAATCTGAATTCAAAATTCCCATCTTAGAAGCAATTGTTAGCCTTGGAGGGGAAGGGAAAACGAGTAAAATCTTAGAGTTAGTTTTTCAAAAAATCAAGCATAAATTGAATACACACGATTTAGAACCTCGTAATTCAAATCCCGAACATAAAAGATGGGAAAACACGGCCCATTGGACAAGATATTCGCTCATCAATGAAGGATTACTCTCTGATAATTCTCCACAAGGTATCTGGGAAATAACTGAAAAAGGGCGTTCATTCTTGGGTTCGCAAAATTAGTCAATTTGAGATAGATTTATATCAAATAATTTTTATAAAGGGCATAACAATGAATAAACATATTTCTCTTTTAAATCTTTTCCTACTTTTTATTATTCATTATTCTACGACTTTTGCGGAGAACATTGCTTTAGGGGTAAAGTATACATTAGATCCTGCTCCTAACTATGCTCACTGTAAAGATAAAGATGATACCATTCAACTCACTGATGGTAAATATGTAGAGGGATATTTCTGGACACAAGAAGGCACTGTCGGCTGGTCAAATGAAGGGCTTGTCATCATCACTATTGACCTCGGGAAAGATATGCCAATTGGGGGGGTATCTTTTAGCACTGCAGGGGGTACTGCAGGTGTTGAGTTTCCTAAATCTATTATGATTTTTACTGCAGGTGAAGATGGTATATTTCATAAGATCGGTGATCTAATCGAACTAAATGAACAAAAAGTTAAACCTGCTAAAGAAGGATATACCACCTATATTTATAAGACTGAAAAAATAAAAACACATGGACGAAAAGTAGGTCTGGTCATCATTTCAGACCGTTTTACTTTCTGCGATGAAATTGAAGTTTATAAGGGGGATGACCGTTTCATAAATATTCCCTTCCCAGATGAGGGAACGGATGATTTGCACAAATATACACAAATGGTTACCATTCATAATTGTGTAAAGCAACGAATAACAAACGATATAGAAGCTCTTCGCAAAATTACTGAAAATCTTTCATCAAGAAACAAACAACGCCAATACCGCAAGCAATTGGATAAGTTAACTCGAGAAGTTAAAAGCCTATCTATGGAATACAATCCCGAATTCAAAACAATCTTTCCCATAAATCCAACCCACGAAAAAGTTTTTAATCTTTTAGGAAAACTCTGGAAGGATACAGGTATACATCAAATTGCCGTTGAGCCAGTTGACCCATACCAATATCTTGAATTACTTCCTCCCAAGCCTATCTCTGCAAGCGACAAATCTAATCAACTTCACCTTGAAATGATGCAAAATGAAATCCGTTCTGTCGCATTCAATATTGCCTCGCCACAGAATACGGATATAACTATCGCAATAACAGGGATACCCGATGACATTCGAAAAAAACACATTGACGTCCGCAAAGTATTATGGACAGATACGAAGAAATTAGAACCTGTTGCCTCCGCATTAGTACCCCTTACCGATAACAATGGCATTTACAAACTCCACATCACTGGCGGACTCATCCAGCAAATTTGGTTAACAATCCACTCAAAAGACCTCATTCCCGACATTTATACGATGACAGTTCAAGTGGACGAAATATCATTACCTTTTACCTTAAAAATATATCCTATTCGTTTTCCTGACCGACCTACCCTACACATGGGAGGTTGGGATTATACAAATGTCCCGAAACACTATGAAGTCACAGAAGTAAACCGAACAGACTTGGTCAATATGTTACGGGAATATTTCGTAGACTCTCCATGGGCTACTTCTGTTGCTATGCCCTTCGGTTCTTATGATGACAATGGAAACATGACTGCACCTCCAGACACATCTAATTTTGATGCATGGCGACAACTCTGGCACGATGCCCGTCAATATTGTGTATTCGTATCCGTAGCCAATAAACTAAAGAACTGGGACATCGAAACCCCTCCATTTAACAAGGCAGTGGCAGAATGGGCAAAATTCTGGGGAAACTACATGCGTAAAGCAGGATTAGACCCATCACAGTTAGTTATTCTTCTGGTGGATGAACCTCATGAACATTCTGCAGATACTATTATCAAAGCATGGGCAAAGGTCATTCATGATTCTGGTGCTGGTATTACTATCTGGGAAGACCCCATTTACAAAGATATGAGCCAGGCATTACCCGAAATGATTGCGGAGTGCGATGTTCTTTGTCCAAACCGACAACTTTTCTACTCCTGTGGAGAAGAATACCGTAAGTTTTTTGTGAACCAACGAAATCAAGGTAAAAAACTTGAATTCTATTCCTGTAGCGGACCCATGCGATTATTAGACCCATTCTCATATTGCAGACTACAAGCATGGGATTGCTGGCGTTATGGAGCAAGAGCCACATACTTCTGGGCATTTGCCGATTCCGCAGGTGCCTCTTCATGGAACGATTATCTTTGCACACGGAATACATATACCCCATTATTTATTGACGAAACCTCTGTCACCCCTGGTAAACATTTGGAAGCTATGCGAGAAGGCATCGAAGACTACGAATACCTTCTTATGCTTGACAAAGCCATCAAGGAAGGCAAAGGCTCTGAATCTACACGACAAAAGGCAGAATCTTTATTACGAGAACTCCCTGAAAAAGTCCTTGCCACCATGCCCGAAAACGGTAGATTATTCTGGCGTGAATCCAAAAATCCTGAAATCGTTGACCCCATCCGCCAACAAATCCTCCAAATCTTAAACCAATTAGGAAACTAAAAATATTAGAACCCCTAACCATCTTGATATAAAGGTAGTCTGTGAACAGCCCCTATCTACCAAACATAAAAGGAAAAATCAAACAGGAATTCTAAAATGAACTCCTGCTCGATTAGGTTATGTTAAAAATATTTGCTTAGTCACCACTGGTCTGACTATCTAAGAAGCAAGCCCACAAACGCGATACAGGATTACTTCCAGGATAGCGAACAAATTCTACATGCCCATCCATGTATAACACATTTCCACCACCAGGGATATGGTTCATAAATTCAGGCTGAGAATTAACATCATCTGACAATATCCAGACTTCGCTCTGGGCTTTACTTGAAGCGGCAGGATTATTAATATCCGTAATTAAGAACCGTTCTATCCCTTCACGAAGCCGATATACTGTAACCGCACCAGATTTTGCATCAGAATCTAATGTACTGGCATCACCATTGTTTGCCCAGTTTGCATAACCATCATTTAGAATTGTCAATAATGCAGTTAAAAAGTCCGGATTAAAATAGTTTATTGCATTCGTTTCATTTATAGCAGGGTCATTGATGTCCTATCCTGGCAAAACCATATCTGCGTCCATAATTGCCCAACCATAATAATTGTAGGACTCCGCACTAAAACGACACGGATTTTTCTCATCCAGATTCGGGTCACCATTACGATTCCACCAACCTTCCACAGTAACATGCGTACGTGCAGAAGAATCAGATGGACAAATCATAACATTTATATCCGTTAAATATTCTGGGTAAACAGCACGTCCATTAAAAAACGCTTCAATAGAATTCCGACGATTGCAATCATCTGGCATTGCAGGGTCGCCTTTCCAAAGTTGTATTGTAGGGAATCGTTCCCCTTTCGATTCATTCGAATACATCTTAAACACCAACCCTAACTGTTTAAGATTGTTCTGACACGAAGAACGTCGTGCCGCTTCACGAGCACGAGCCAGTGCTGGTAAAAGGATAGCCGCAAGTATACCTATAATGGCTATGACAACCAGCAGTTCGATAAGAGTAAAACCTTTGTGACGCATAGTAAGGACTCCTTAATACCTTTTTTTATTAAAGTTATTATTTTATATGAGATCTCTGAATAAGTTTTATTTCAAGTTCGTATTTTAGAAATAGATTATAAAGGAATAGTGTGGTGAGAGAAAGAAATGAAACGAAACGAGAGGGAAATGGTATCAATATTACAGAAGTAAGTAACCAATCACCCAATTAAGGAAACCCATCTATGAAGAAAGGACAACGAGGTATGATGAAAGGAATGGAACAGACGAGTTTTTTGGATTATGAACTATCCACACAGAAGCCGACCCGACGCAGGGAATTTTTGAGACAGATGCAAGAGCTCATCCCGTGGAACGAGTTGGAACAGAAGTGTATAGATAAGGGGGTATACAAAGCGAACT
>DAOSBX010000064.1 GCA_035361075.1 Candidatus Hydrogenedens sp.
TTCCTGAAGGTACACCAGAAGGAGTTGTGGAAGGCACGCCAGAAGGCACACCAGAAGGTACACCAGAAGGTGTTCAAGAGGGAGAACCGTTAATAGTTCCTCATAATATAGATACCAATGGAAATTGGAAAATTGAACTTACAGAGTTACTTCGTTTGATTCAATTATTTAACTCATTTGGTTATCATTGTGACCCACAAGGTGAGGATGGATATAATCCAGGTAACAATCCAGATATGAGAGATTGCAAACCTCATGCAAGTGATTATGACCCTCAAAATTGGCGTATTGACCTCAATGAACTGTTAAGAGCAATACAGTTCTTTAATTCAGGTGGTTATCATGCATGCAGAGATGGTGAAACTTGCGAAGATGGTTATAATCCTGGTATTTAATTGAAAAAGCAGACCTAACAATATCCGCCGAAATTTACGAATTTCGGCGGATATTTATTTTATGATATAATTTTTTCAATTTTATTGGTATGTTTCCCCTTCCAAAACTAAAGAGTGGAGAAATCTATGTTATTGACATCTCTTCTAATGATTTTTGTAAGTTATCAATTGCCTGAATGGATATTTGATAATCCCGATATTTTGCAGAAATGGGTGCCGAATGGACAAGTCCAAGATGTAAAAATAGAGGATGGGAAATTGCATGGCAGGACACAGGGCACAGACCCATATCTTTTATGCGAAGGTATTGAATTTATCTCAACCCCTTATCAATACATACATATTCGCATGAAAACGAATCATGGCGGTATGGGGCAGATATTCTGGTCTGGAACAAATGAAGGACAATATGGGGGACTATCGGGAGATAAATCTGTCAATTTTAATTTTGAAGAGAAGGATGATTGGCAAGATATTTATGTTTTTCCTTTCTGGCATAAAGAGGGGAAAATTATCAAAATACGATTGGATTTGTGTGATGCTCTGGAATTTGAATTAGAGAAAATTTCTGTAAAAACATGGGATAAAGGGGAACCCCCTGTTACGGATGTTTACGAGTGGCGATTTCCTGAAGGGGACATTTCCTCGTGGAACGTTGATTCTGAACATAGTTCCTATTACTTCGTTAAGCCTATATCATTGACTGTTGGTGGTAAAAAATATCTTTCTATTGAATATTCTGCAAGCAAAGGTGCTAATTCAATAGATTTTATTTGGTCAGGTCAGGATGTAGTAGGACCTCAAATTATTTCTTTACCATTGATTACGGATAACAAAACACATGTTAATGTCATAGATATGTCTCAATATTCTAAATGGAAAGACCCTATTCTTGCTTTAGGATTTCATATTCCCAATTATTCAAATGTGAAAATATATTCTCTATCTATAGGAGAAGAGCCACTGAATAAGCCTGAACTTATTGTGTCTTATTTTGGTCCTTCACAAGGAGGAGTACGAGAGGACAGTAAAATTCCTATTTTATTAAGGCTCTCCAATCAAGGAGGTGGTATTGCCCAGATAGATAACTTAAATTTTAGACATCCGAGTTCTTTGAGGATAGAGAAAGGTCCTGTTCCCGAGCCTCCATATGAAATTGAATATGATGATTTTATGGATGTTTACTGGGAAGTGTTTGTAGAAAAATCAGGGGAGTATCCTATTGAAGTTATTCCTATGTTAGAAGAGACCCCATTGACTATCAATACGGGAGAACTGAATGTATTGCCTAAAATTAAAAATATAACAGCGGAGTATGTCCCTGAACCAAGACCGATTAATACCAAGGTAGATATTTGTGCTTTTTATTTCCCAGGTTGGGATACTGCAGAAAAATGGGACTGTATACAAACGACAGCACCGATAAGAAAACCTATTTTAGGATATTATGATGAAGGAAACCCTGAGTGTGTGGATTGGCAAATTAAATGGGCTGTAGAGAATGGAATAAAATGTTTCCTTGTTGATTGGTATTGGATTGGTGGAAAACAATCGTTAACACATTGGTTTGAAGCCTATCGAAAAGCGAAGTATAGAGATTATTTAAACGTGGCAATTATGTGGGCAAATCACAATCCTCCCAATACCCATTCTGTTGAGGACTGGGAAAAAGTAAATAGAGAGTGGATAGATAATTATTTTAATTTGCCATCCTATTACAGGATTGATAATAAACCGCTTGTATGTATCTGGAGTCCTGAAAATATTCGGCATGATTTAGGTAGTTCGGAAGCGGTAAAGGAATTATTTGATAAATCCCAACAGTGGGCAAAATCCGCAGGTTATGAGGGGATTGAATTCATGGCAATAAACAATAATCATACTGCCAGCGAATTACAAATTTTGAAAAACGAAGGCTATTCATCTTTTACAAATTATCATGAATTTTATAGAGCAGTTTATATGAGTCAAATCCCTAACCGTGCAAGATATGAAGATGTCGTTTCCACAATACCATCTGTTTGGATGGAAAAACACAGTTTATGTGAAGGAATGACTTATTATCCCATTGTGGAAACAGGATGGGATTCAAGGCCATGGCATGGCTCAAAAGCATTGGTTATTGAAGGAAGAACTCCAGAATTATTTAAGACGATGTTGCTGTCTGCACGTGATTTTACAAGAGAAACACGGAAGCCTATTATTGTTTTAGGCCCGTTGAATGAATGGGGCGAAGGTAGTTATATAGAACCTAATACAGAATTCGGTTTTGCAATGTATGAAGCCATCCGTGATGTTTTTGTCTCAGAAAATACAGAGGAAGTCCCAATAAATATAACACCGCAAGATGTCGGACGTGGTCCTTATGATTTTCCTATTTCTGAGATGCAGACTTCTTGGGATTTTCACGAAAGATTATCTGGTTGGAAAATATTTGCAGGAATGGAGGGGATAAAGGTGGAAGAAGGGAGTATGACTGGGAGGACTACAGGGGAAGACCCATCAATTTGCTATTTTTATTTTGGAACAAAGGGTATCAAGGCGGAAAATTTTCCAAGAGCAACAATACGTCTTCGAGTAGATGTGCCAGCCCCGATAGAAAATAAGGTGCAATTGTATTGGTCGGAAAAAGGGTTGAGTTTTAATGAAGAAAAATCAATAACACTTCCGTCTCGGGCTGATGGAGGTTATTATACATATACATTTAATCTGCGTGAGCATCCTCTTTGGAAAGGTAGAGTTAAATCACTACGGATTGACCCCTGTAATTTGAGTAATGTTAATATCTGGATAGACTCTTTCACACTACATCGTAATTAAACTTTGCCCATTCCGAGATTTTTTCCTAATTGAGTTGCAAATGCCATGATGGTTAGCTGAGGATTTACCCCGAGAGATGTAGGTATGATGCTACCATCGCAAATATAGATATTGTCAGTATTGAACACCTTAAAGTTCTGGTCACATACTCCATGCTCTGGCGAATGTGCTGTGCGACATGTGCCTAAAGGATGAAAAGCCATACATTCAAAATCTGAGGGGAGATGTTCTACTTTTAGAAATGTATGTAAATCATCTTTTGTCTTAATAATATTCGGTTTTTTGGAAATCATTAGGAATAATTGTTTCGGTTTTTCTTCAAGTGCCAGTTCTGCGAGAAAACAGATAGCCCTTTTTAGTCGTGTTACATCTGTTGATGTTAGTTGGTAAGAGTAAACGGGTTGATTTTTTATTGAGTATTTTAAGTATCCTTCTGTGCTATCTTTAATCATGAATCCAAACGTTGCTATATTTTTATAGTTTTGCCAGTAATATTTTAATTCCTCTCCTGTGTATGGTACAGCAGAAGGACCTAAATCTGGAGGCATGGCTACACCTTCGAAAATAATACCTTCCTCTTCAAGAGCATCGGTATAGCAACCTTGAGGGATTCCCATCCATGAATTGATTTCGTCATTAAGTTCAATAGATATTTTGCTTGCAGGATGAATAGTAAGGTGTCGACCTAAATTGGGATTATTTAAAGCGATTCCGCTTCGTTTTAATAGTGATGGAGATAACAATGTTCCGCAGGCAACAATAATTTTCTCTCCTTTTAATTCAATTGTATCTATAACTTTTTGGGTTTCTGGGTCTATAATATCAATTAAAACGGCATACCCTATCTTTCCATTATGAGTTAATATTCGGTTTACCCTTGCGTTATAAAAGAGTACCATACCTGATTGGATTCCCTTTGGGATGTATGTTAATTCCATGCTCTTTTTGGCACCAGAGGTACATCCGTAGCAACACATTCCACAGCCTTCGCAGTCTTTTGTATTTCGTTTCAAGGGGTAGCAAGGAATATCTTTATTGTTCATTATTTTACGGATGAACAAATTAGATTTGTTCATTACATCCCAGTTGGCTTTTTCAACATGAATCTCACGTTCTACTTTTTCGTAGCATTCTGATAAATCCGTTGAGGTCAATTCTTTTAACTCTAACTCTATTTCCCACTGATGAAGTATTTTTTGAGGTACACGGAAACATGTTCCAGAATTTATAACTGTTGTTCCACCGACACAGCGACCTAAAGGAATAGGAATCATAGGCTTGCCAATAACACCTGTGAAACCTTTATCCCGATAAAGTTTTAATAATGACCTGAATGCTGACTTTTCCCATGGAAAAGGTAGAGAACCTTCTTCGATGAGAGCAACATTTGCCCCGTATTCGGTAAGTTCTTTTGCTACGACTGCTCCGCCTGCACCGCTACCGATGACAATGAAATCGTAAATTTGCTTTAAGTAATCAGACTCCATATTTTTTGATACATCAACAACATTATTTTTTCTGTAAATTTCTATTAATTCTTCATTCATAGGTTATTGTTTTACCTTTAAGCAGATATGTTTTTCTCGTGTGTCTAAGATTTGTGGATAATTGGTATGGATTAAAGAGGGTTTCAGTTGTAATGCACTTCCCATGATAAGGATACGTATGCCTAAAAACAAAGATTTTTTCCAGATATATTTAGAGTTAGCCCAAGAGTTTATCCAATTTTTACGTTTGTCTAAACATGATTTAGAAATAGGGGTAAAAAATCCATAGGGTGGAGTTATTATCGATAGTAGAATAATGCCACAGATAAAACCGAAACGATATACTTTGGGTAATGATGTCAATGTTTTTTGAAATTCTGTCCAAAAGTCCTCTTCACGGATATTTTCAGTCCAATAAGGGTCATCATCGAATAGTGTTAATAAAAATGAGTAGCTATTTTTTTTAATAAATTTTTTCATATCACCTCTATATTGAAATAGAAAGTTTATCCCAAAGCTCTCTTTGAACCCATTCAAATGCTCCTTTATTAGGACATATAAATCGCTTTTCTGTGCCTTTCTCGATATCTCTTATATAAAGTTTAGTTGTTGCCATTTTTGTGTTGTAACAATAAAGGGGAGTCCCATCAGTATCTTCATATTGAACGCCAACTATAGTGTATATTTCTGCTTCCGTAACAACATTTATCTCTAAAGTATTTGTTTTTAACTGCAATTCCCAATGTTGAGGAACATATTGAGACTTAATAGATAGGATGTTATTAAGGGAGTTCAATGAATATGTTTGTCCTTCATAGTGTATAAACATTGTTGTAAGTTTGGGTGACAAAATATGTTTTCCAAGGCGTGCCCTTGCTGTTAATATATCTATAATAAGTGGGCTAAGTTCGCCAGTATCTTCATCATAAAATATACAGGAATGAGCCCATGCCCATGAGTGACCTTGCTTTATTCCTGCCAGATGTCCCTGCATGCCTAATGCATTTTGGACAGGAGTAGTTTCTTCGTTTGTCTCAATAACACCATTAAATAGTATTTTTTCATGCACAGTAACGGCATAGTTTTTTACAAGTCCTAATTTCCAGAATGTATGTGGAACAAAATTAAAAGATTCCTGTGGTGCAATAGGAGTTAATTGAAGGTTCCAATAAAGTTTTTTTTCATTTTGCTCTAATTTTCCATGTGTGGTCATGAAATCAACGGAGTTGTTTTTTAGCAAAATTTGAGGTCTTTCATCAGCTGTGTAAATACATTGTTCAATTGGGAAGGTGTTTTTTAGTGCGGTATGATATGTTTGTTTTTCTTTGGTGTTAGTTCCTTTTTGAGTGAATATACCCCAGACCTCAGCGACAGATTTAAATTTATTTCTAAGAAGGGTAAATCGGAACCATAAAGACCAATGACCATCTATTGGGTTTAATTTCCAATACCAGACTTCATACGCATATCCCTTTAAATCAGGCAAGAGGAAAGATTCATTAGTTATTTTATATGGGTATTGCATGGGATTTTAATTTATTTAAGATTCGTTTTTTGGTATGTTTTGAATTTTAATTTTTAGGTATAAAACAAAACAGCAAATAGCAAAATCGAGAACGCCACCGACTATATATCCAAATATGTATGCATGAACAACAAAGAGGTAAAAATAACCCAATGCGGAAATAAGTTTAGAAAGAATATGGACATTTAATAATATTTTATTATGCGGGTCTCGTGAAGATTGAAAAGCGATGTATGTCAGGACAAACATTAATGAACCTACGAGGGGTAGCCAGAAGTAGTCCACATTTTTATCGGGTAGGGGTTGAAGCACCTTTAGGAAGATAGGTAAGAAATTGAGAATATAGTTAACGCCATCGGGTATGAAGAAGAAGAACAGTGCACCAATGAAGTATGCCAAAGACAATAGCCTCATCGAGAACTTAAAAAATACTATCATTTTTTCCGTTTTATTTATTTCGTCAATGTCTGTATCCATGGTTAGCCCTTTCTAAAGCTTTATTGAAATTAAAATTTATACATAAAATATTGCAAAAAATAGGGAGGGATTACAACAAAGATAGATGAATGGTATTCCCCTATAATATAAAAATTATAAGTAATATGGGGAAATTATGTAGAAAGAAAGTTTTTACGATGATAAGTTTATTTTAATGAGTGAAGTAATCTGGTTCGTTTCCTGATTTCCACTTGATATTACAACCTATACTTGGTTTCTGACGAGAAGGAACAGGTTTGCCTTCTAATAGGCAGTCCAAGGCAGTTCTTAGGTCTTTACCATCAACTGGCTTCCCATTTCCAGGACGAGAGTCGTCAAATTGTCCACGATATACCAGATGGAAATTGCTATCAAACAAAAAGAAATCAGGTGTACACGCAGACTTATAAGATTTAGCCACCTCTTGCGTTTCATCAAATAGATATGGAAACATATAACCCCAGTTTTCTGCTACTTCTTTCATTTTATCAGGATGGTCTTCGGGATATTTTTCAACATCATTCGAATTGATGGCAACAATTCCAATCCCCTTGTATTGATATTCATTTGTTAGTTTTACTAATTCTTGTTGTATATGTTTTACAAAGGGACAGTGATTGCAAATAAACATTACTAATAGTCCTTTTTTACCTTTAAAATCATCCCTACGAACCCACTTACCGTTTATATCCTTTAAACAAAAATCAGGTGCCTTTGTTCCTAATGGTAACATAGTTGAGTTTACTGCGACCATATAGATTTCCTTTTTTTTGTTTTATAACATGTATGATTAGAAAAAAATTCCTTTTCTATTTGAATTAAGTAATATGTTTTTTCTATGATTAACAGACTGTATAACAAATAATTCTTAATAAATATATAAAACATTAGATGAAAGGGTACTTTTATGATTAAATCATGTGTTTTAAGGGGATTAGTTTTATTTGTATTATTTCTTACCATAGCATCTTTTGCAATAGCAGAGTTGCAAAGTGTATCGGTCGGTGGAGAGTTGAGGATACGAGGCCGTTGGTATATCAATACCTTTGCCCCGCGTGAGGAGCGGATACCACCTGCTTATGTTCAATGGCGACCTGTGGGAGGGAAAAAGATTACATCTATGTTTAAGTGGGATAAAGATGGTAGCGATTGGTCGAGATATGAGACCTCAGTGTTATTAAATTTTAAGGCTGATTTTACTGATGACGTTTCTGCTTTTTTTGAGTTATATGATTGGCATATCTGGGGTGAAGATTTCCGTTCAAAAGATTATATGACTGGTGTTGATGTGAGAGCAGAATCGAAAGATGATGTGGAAATTGAGCAAGCTTATATAGAGATGAGAAATATATATGGTACGCCTTTAACCCTTCGAGTAGGTCGTCAAGACTTGATTATGGGTAAGGGATGGTTGGTTACTAATATGTTAACACCCTCTCAATATTCATCCCATGACGCTATACGACTGACCTATAAAGAAGGGGATTGGACTGTCGATGCGTTTGCATCGAAATTAAATGACCGTTATCAGGAAGAGCAGGATGGTGACCTTGATTTCTATGGTGTTTATGGAACGTATGCAGGATGGAAGCCATTGTCTGTGTCTGCCTATTGGTATTTCTTAAGGGATGGTTTGAGTCCTCATGATACAACAGGGAATCCAGTCCAAGAATTTGTAGAAGATATATTGAATAGAGATGATTATGGAGTTACAAAGCTTCATACTGTTGGTATTCGTGCTTTCGGGAAGTCCTCTGGATTTGATTATGATTTAGAGTTGGCATATCAATTTGGTGAAGCCGATTCGTTAGGTGCTACATTTAAGCCGATTGGTGGTATGTATGGTGATGATGATGCAAACTGGGGTGATTTAGGTGCGGAATTGACGTTAGGTTATACCTTTGAGGATGTAAAGTGGTCTCCACGAGTCTATACATTGGGTGTGTATTATCAGGGGCATGATAATCGAAGCATTGATTTTTGGGATTGGTTAAATCCATTTTATGAACCAGAAGCAAGTCATTCTTTTAATAGGTTATTTTCCGATAAAAACTATTTGCCGACTGTGAATGATAATGGTTGGCTCTCTAATTATTGGCAGGTTCAATTAGGTATTGAATTAAAACCGACAGAAAAGATATTACTGCATTTACATGGTGCTTATGATGGTATTGTTTCTCCGTTTGACCCGCCTAAGACTGCTAAGATTTTCGGAAGAAGATTCTATGCAGTTCCATACCTTTCTTTCTGGACGGATGAAGGTGAAAGTGATATAGGTTGGGAAATTGCCGCATGGATGAAATATAACTACTCAAAAGATTTATGGTTCATGCTTTATGGTAATTATCTATTTGTTGGTGATGGGCTGGCAAATGGAGCCTATATTCAAGGGAATGGCACTGACTTTTCAGGTGGTACAGATAATAATGATGCAGGATATATTTTCTGGATGACTGTGCTTAAATTCTAATTTGTATCCTATCAGTATTAAGAAATTTAGC
>DAOSBX010000065.1 GCA_035361075.1 Candidatus Hydrogenedens sp.
TGGTTCTGTAGATACTTCTTGGCAACGAAGGATATGATTTGATATGAATGATTTTTTGATATTTTACTCTTCTTTATTTTGTTCTTCATTTGTAAGTTTGTGTTTTTAAACAATAGTGATGAAAATGATAAAATCTGGCGAGAGAGGGGGGTATCTTTTGATTATTTTAGTGTTTTTTGTGCGAGGGTTATAGCATGGTGGTAAATTTCTTGTAGTGGGATGTTGTAAGTCTTTGCAATAGCATGGCATTCCTCAAATTCGGGGCTTATCTGGTATATATTTTTGCCGAGGTACCCTATTTTGACATTTACTTTACCCCAAGGTGTCTCAACAGGTATCCATTTTCTTTCGAGTATAGTTCGCATTTCTTTTCGGTAACGAATGCCGAATGTGCTTGTCTTTTCGAAGAGGATTTGTCGCATTGCTGGAAGCAGAGATGCTTCACATAACACGGTAAGGAGATATGCAGGTCTACCCTTTTTTGCAATTGTTGGGATAATGAAGGCATCACGAGCACCCGCAGAGAGTAATTCTTCAATTGCAACGGGAATGAGTTCACCGCTCATATCATCGATGTTTGTTTCAACGACCCAGATTTCTTCGGAACAACTCCGTGTTTCCTCTGGGCACTCGCCGATAAATAAGCGGAAGACATTTGCTCTATTGGGAATATCTTTTGACCCAGCTCCTGTACCTATATTTACGATGTTGAACGGTGGAACAGGTTCCCCTGTAGGTTTTGCAAAGCTATTGAGCAATACCGCTCCTGTCGGTGTTGTAAGCTCGCTATCGCATGTCCCTGTTAATATGGTGTAATTTCGAAGCAGTAAAGCGGTTGCAGGTGCAGGCACGGGTAATGTTCCATGGGCACATGTAACCGTGCCACCTCCTGTGTTTACTACGGAGCAATATCCTTTTTGAATTTTCAAATACCACCAGCACCAATGAGCACTTACAATGTCAACAATAGCATCGATAGCACCGACTTCATGAAAATGTATTGTATCTGGGGTTGTCCCATGAACTTCTGCCTCCACCTCCGCAAGTCTTTTGAAACTTTGTAATGCTCCCTGTTTAACTTCCTCAGGCAATTTGGATTGATGAATAATCTCTGTAATTTCTGCAAGCCCCCGATGCGGATGTGGATGTCCGTCAATTTCTTTTACCTCGACGGAAAATTGTAATGCCCGTAGCCCATTTTTTTTAACTTCCCGTTTAGCAATTGTATAACCTTTCAGGGGCAAACTGTTCAAAGCAGAACGAAGTTCATCAAATGGTACACCTGTATCCAGAAATGCGCCGACCAGCATATCACCGCTAATTCCTGATGAACAGTCAAAGTATGCTATCCTCATTCAAAATTACCTTATCTGACAAAATTTTTTATGACATTTATTCCTCTATGAGCAAATATATTTTTATTCACAAACAGGTGAAACTAATTGATGTATGGTCACTGCAAATGTTCCTGCCCCGAAACCATTATCAATATTCACAACCGCAAGCCCTGAGGCACATGTATTCAGCATTCCTAAAAGGGCAGATACTCCCTTAAAATTTGTGCCATAACCAATGCTGGTCGGCACTCCAATAACGGGCTTATTCACTAACCCAGCGACAACGCTGGGTAATGCACCTTCCATTCCAGCACAGACAATAATCGCTACCGATTCTCGTATTTTTGGTAACTGGTCAAACAGTCGATGTATTCCCGCAACGCCAACGTCATAAATCCGTTCGACACGAGAACCATAAGTATCGCAGGTAATACTTGCCTCCTCCGCTACGGGGGTATCACCTGTTCCAGCAGACACAACCGCAATGTAGCCTTCACGATAACGAATAGGTTTGGAAATAACTCGGAATGCTTGAGCCAGTTCAACGTATTCCGCCTGTGGTATCTCACGCTTCACTATTTCAAAAATATCCCTACTACACCGTGTTGCAAGTATATTTGTTTCATGAGATAGCATCGCTTTACAAATGCGAATAATCTGCTCCGCTGTTTTCCCAGGACAAAATATTGTTTCAGGAAATCCCTTACGTAGTGGGCGATGATGGTCTACCTTTGCATCATATAAATTTTCGTAAGGAACAAATCTTAATTTCTCTATTGCTTCATCAATAGTAATCTTTCCTTGCTGAATCTCTGTGAGTATTTCTTTAATAGTTTTTGGTTCCATTATTATTATCATTCCCTATCTTAACCACATAAGAGAATAACAAATTTTTATATACCGTTGCACAACAAACATCCGCTTGAAATAATTTCACTCGTTGACTTAACATAAAGAAGTAAATAAACCAATCATAAGGAAAAAATTCTTTATAGATAATGAGAACCAAAGGTAGCAATATATATAAACAACTATTGGCAATAAGAAATAGCTTATTTCCTATTCTTGTCTTTACTACTTTCATTTTAACATGCACAATTTCAGCTGAGGATACCGTTCGGCTTTACTATTGGGGTAATGAGTTGGATTTCTTCGTTGGGGAAATGGTGCGTGACTTTGAACACCTTTACAATGGTATCAACAGAAAACCGAAGATAAAAGTAGTCATGGGGCAAAGTGCATCACTCAATAAGACAGATGACCCACAACGACTACTTTGTGCAGTGGCAGGAGGAGACCCACCTGATGTCGTATTTTTCGACCGATTCGCAGTAGCACAATGGGCTTCACGCGGTGCATTTTTATGTTTGCAAAATTTCTATGAAGAAGACCTAAAAGAACGTCCAGATGACCCATGGACACTCAAAGAAGAATATTTCTTTCCACCATGCTGGAAGGAAAGTCAATATGAAGGCAAATTATATGCAATCCCATGTGATACAGATAATCGTGGGTTATACTACAATCTTGACCTCCTCGAAAAATATGCAGAACAACTTAAAGCCATTGGCTGTGTTGACCCTAATGACCCCAATAAAGTTGGACCACCACGCACATGGGAACAATTAAAAAAAGCATCTGTCATCATGACCGAGAAAGATGCCAGAGGTGATATAAAACAGATAGGCTTTATTCCTAACTTCGGCAATTCATGGCTCTATATCTATGGATGGCTCAATGGCGGTGAATTTATGAGCCCCGACGGTAAAATCTGCACTCTAAATAGCAAAGAAATCGTAGAAGCATTAGCCTACATGTCAGAATTATATGATATTATGGGCGGGGCTGATAAAGTTATGGCGTTTCAGTCCTCAATGTTAATAGGCGACCTTGACCCCTTTGTTGCAGGAAAGGTTGCAATGAAAATAGACGGTGACTTCGCAATGATTCCCATTGCCAATTCTCGACGTTCCATGCGATTCGGCGTTGTCCCTGCTCCCGCACCAGAGGGAAAACCACGAATTGGATGGACTGGCGGTTTCTCTTATGTTATCCCCGCAACAGCACGACATCCCAAAGAAGCCTGGCTATTCATCAAATATCTCATGTCAAAACGTGCTATACAAATACGAAATAATGCAGAAGCAGAAAAAGTGAAAGGTTCTGGTGCCATTTTTATACCACGGATGAGTGCTCGTAGCGACCTAACACAATGGATTATGGAACATTATCTATATTCTGACCCATCCATCGAAAATACATTCAAGCAATCTATGCAAACTTTCGTATCCATGATGCCCGAAGCAAAGTATCGACCAGTTACGCCTGTTGGACAATTGCTCTGGAATGAACATGTTCGAGCTATGTGGGAAGGTATCTACAAAAAATATAGCCCCGATTATCTTGAAAATGCTAAACAAGCATTAGACCGAAGTACCCAAATCGTCCAGCAAGAATTAGACCGTATCCATAAACCCAAATACCACCCTACAATTTCATGGACACCTATTGTAATTGTATATGTTATTATAATACTCATTATTATTACTATAATTACTTACATTTTGTTCAAAAGGTCAAGTGCTAAAGGATATTTTAGAAAAGAATATTATGCAGGTTATTTCTTTGCAAGCCCTTGGTTCTTAGGTTTCCTTATTTTTGGTGGGGGTCCATTGTTATTTTCATTCATTATGAGTTTTTGTAATTATGATGTGCTTTCTCCGCCGAAATGGGTCGGATTTGAAAACTACCGATTCATGATAAGCGACCCTCTATTTTATAAGTCATTGTGGAATACAATTTATATGACCATAGGTGTGCCATTAGGTATGATTGTAAGTTTAGCTATCGCCTTGTTATTGCAACGGGAATGGAAAGGCATGGCAACGTATCGGACTATATTTTATCTCCCAGCAATTATGCCTGGCGTCGCTGCGTCCATTTTATGGTTATGGATTTTTAATCCTCAGGAAGGGATGATGAATGCAGTTCTTACCAAAGTAGGCATAGTAGGTCCTAATTGGCTTCAGGACCCTAATTGGTCTAAACCAGCCCTTATTATCATGGGGGTATGGTCTTCAGGTGGTAGTATGATTATATGGTTGGCAGGTTTGAAGACGATACCAGTGCAACTCTATGAAGCGGCGGAGATTGATGGTGCTGGTGCTATCCGTAAATTTTTCTACATTACTTTACCTATGTTAAGCCCTTACATACTGTTTAATCTTATTATGGGGTTCATTGGTACTTTCCAGATTTTCACTCAGGCATTTATTATGACTCAAGGTGGTCCCGTAGACTCAACTTTATTCTATGCGTATTACCTTTTCAATAACGGTTTCCAATATCTTCGCATGGGATATGCCTCAGCGTTAGCATGGATTTTATTTGGTATTATACTTGTTTTGACTATATTACAATTGAAAGTATCGCAAAAGTGGGTTTATTATGAACGTGAGCAATAAGCAAATTATCAAAATATGGCGATGGTTTCGCTTTGGTATCTATCATTGTCTCCTTCTATTAGGTGCCATTATGTTTTCTGCTCCGTTCGTATGGCTTATAGGAACGAGTTTTAAGTCGCCTGATGAACTTTATCCACCGAGCTGGTTTCCTCCTATCCCTGCACATGTGATAACATCACCCTATTTTGGAGCAAACGCGAATGAACTACCTATCCAACCTGTGGATGTTGATGATGAACGGTGGAAAACCTTTCTGGAAATAGGGCGAGATGCAGTTAAACAACGATTATACCTAATAAAAAACGATATTCCAGAATTTATCAAGCCTTATCTAAATGAACCGACCCTTACGGATGTTATCCTTGGTAGTCTATTTCGGAGAATGCCGAAAGAATTATGGAGTGATGAGCCTGAAAAATTTAGCACATGGATTTCTAATGAAATAAATATGGATACTGTAATAAATAATTTTGATATCGTTTATCGTCGTGTCGCAGTCGGAGAACTGTTAATAAAAACATGGGATGCGGAAACGTTTCGCATCGGAGATGCGGAAACATTACAATGGCACATTTATGGGACATGTGCTCAATTGGTGCCTCGACTAAGCTACTTCAGTCGGAAAGGGATTGAAATTCATTACGATTTTTCGAAAAGTAGCGAATTCACTATCGAAACAGTTGCAGATTGCAATATCTCCGCAGAGGACTTTAAAAAATTACGGCTTGGCTTACGAGGCGATAAGTCTTGGTTTACAGTCCTTGCAACTATTGACATCGGCGGAAAACGGTTTCAATCAACAGAGGCAGTATATCTCCAGTATGACCAGTGGCAAGATTGTCTTTGGCAAGTCGCAAGTGATGAAGATAAAAGTATTATGATGAAAAGTTGGTATACAGTAAAACAAATAGGCGATGCAACTGAAACCCCAAAAGATAAAATTCGGCTTCGCTTACACATAAAGAAAATTTCATATCCTATGGTTCTTGCTCGTAAAGCATGGGGTAATTATCGGGAAGTGCTAAGGGAAATACCACTCAAGAACTATGTTTATAACAGTCTGTTCTTGGTGGTAATGAATATCATAGGGCAGGTTTTTTCAGCATCGTTTGTAGCATACGCATTTGCAAGACTTCGCTGGCCTGGACGAGATTATTATTTTATCCTTATTTTAGCAACATTAATGATACCCGCACAGGTAACATTGGTTCCTGCCTTTTTAATCTGGAAAACATTAGGATTGTATAACACGTTAGTGCCTTTATGGGCAAGTTCTTTCTTTGGCAATGCTTTCTTTATTTTCCTGCTTCGACAGTTCATGTTAAGCATACCGAGAGATTTAGAGGATAGTGCGTTAATCGATGGATGCAGTTACTTAGGGATATACCGACATGTCATTTTACCTCTAATCAAGCCAGCATTAGCCACGGTTGCCATCTTTACCTTCCTATGGGTTTGGAATGATTTCATGGGACCTTTAGTATTCCTAACCGACCAGGAAAAATACCCGCTGAGTTTGGGACTTTTTGCTTTACATGCAATGTTAATATGGTTTGCTCGATTCGAGTTAATGATGTCAGCATCTGTATTAATGACACTTCCAGTCATTGCTTTGTTTTTCTTTGCTCAACGACAGTTTATTCAGGGAATTACCTTGACTGGAATGAAGGGATAACCTGTAAGTGTTTAATAAATAATTAGTTAACAAAATGTTTCATGTGAAACATGCAGGTATATATAATAGGGTAAATGTTATGAGACAATGCCCCTATTGTATTATTTACCAGAAACTTATGAAAATGTTCCATGTGAAACAAACAGAAAAGTTTTTATTAGGAGAAAAATTATGCTAAAGAAATCGTTATTCACAAGAACCATTGTCATTACATTTTCTTTGATTGTATGCCACATCTCGGGATACTCATGGCAACACCACCCATTATTTACACGCGCAGTAATGGAAACGATGCCTGAGGTCGCAAATGCTTCCGCTGTACAGGCTGAATCATTAGAGAACTTCCTCATCGCAGAAGAGCAAGGATTAGCCCAAGTTTTAGCCAATGTCGAAGCGTGGGCACAGAAAAATGTCACTGCCTATGCACCTTGCCCAAATAATCTGGTCTTCACACCCACAGGAAGTGCACAAGACATTCGTCAACGCTTTTTCAACGCAATACGAATCAACCCCAACACAAAAACACCCCTTTATTACGTAGGATATGCAGACCAACCACCAGAAGGTAAAACACTTCTAAATATCAATGAAGTATGCATCCTGAGCAATACTAAAGAATTTGAACTATTTTGTTTCATCGCACTTAACGAAGGTGAAGAAGTAATGCCTATAGATGTTTTAGCCTCCGCCTCAAATGAACCCGATTATGGTATAGATACAGGACTATTCAAGGATAATCAAACTGAGGTCGGGGCTATATACGGATTTGGTGTCCAACCTTTCGGAAATCCAAATCTTGACTTCGGTTCCCAGGCACCATTCCACATGGGCTTCTTCCATGAAAATCCTATTATAACACTCTTTGCACCCTTCCTCAAACAGTCATATACCGAGTATCGTATTTACCTTTATAAAGAACTTGCAAAATTTGCCTTTGCCACAGGACATAATTATTGGGGCTGGCGATTCTCTGGCTGGGGATTACATTACATAGGCGATTTGTCCATGCCATACCATACCACCGCACTCCCTGGCTATTCAGCACTGAGAATGCTCTGGATTTACCTGTTAGATATTTTAGGTTGGCACACCCCAAAAAATAATGCAGTCCAGCTCTCATCCAACCGTCATTTAGCTATCGAAACATTCATGGGCAGACTATACCTTAATGCAATGCACTATCACGATGACCCTTTCCAAATCCTTGAAGGACTATCAAATGCTAAAATGCATAACAATATTAATAGTGGTTATAATAATAAATGCTGGTGGAGAAACCAATGTGTCCTTGAAGAAGGAAAAATCCCTGAATACAATGACAGTCTACCAAAAGATTGCCTTGCATGGCGTTCACATAACTGGTCAAAAACATTAGACCGACTGATTTCTAAAACCTTGCCTGATAGATTTGTTAATGACCCGAGTGTGGAATTAAACGACCTTGAAGAACGATATGACATTGTGGATATTACATTGTCAAATACCAAATTTGAAAAGGTTCGTGAATTAGTCGACACTGCCAATGCTTCATTATCATTATTTAACTATTACGGCAAAAGCTACCTAAAAACAATCCTAAACCTCCCATAACAGATTAAAATCCAAAATTTATTATCCTAAACTAACACGGCTATAAATGTCTTAAAATTATCCATTCCCAAAAAGTATCTACAGAACCATGCGTTCGCACTAAAAAGTGAACGTGTGTAAGGGGATT
>DAOSBX010000066.1 GCA_035361075.1 Candidatus Hydrogenedens sp.
CATGGGTGGCTACCATCCCTGCCCCGATGGCGAAGACGGCTACTGCCCAGGATAAGTACAGCGATAAAATTCATAAATACAATTCATTTTTTGATAACAGCATCCAATCAATATTGTCTATTCCACTTCTTTATAAAAAACATAAGCCCTCTTATCTATGTAAAATAAACCATATTTGCACATACACCAAAAAATTCTGTTACCACCGAGGCAGACTTATCCCTCTCCCTCATAGCATCTGCTCCAATTAAGGCATTAAACGACTTTGATTAAATTAAGGTGAACCTATCTGTTTCTTTTCATCAAGACAATGTACTACATTTACCTATGTAAACACAGTCAGATATGTTTACGCTACAAAATAATAACAAGAACGTCTTTGCTAATGAATAGAAAGATGACAGCAAAATCATCGTTTTATAATAGGAAAAATCATTTTTGAAAGAGTAGGCTATTTAAAAATTATCGTTGGTACCTTCGGTAATCTATTCTATATGTTCTGCCCATTTTTTATACGAATAATTGTGTCTTTCATTTCGCCTGTTTCGTCTATGCCACATGCCTTCTTTGTCTTTTTATCCCGTTGTTTAAAACGAGCATCTGAAAATACAGATTATTAAAATAAAAGGGTGTATAATTATATATAATGAATATAGATAAATATCTTATAGAGGTGAACAACCCTTGAGAATCCATCAGCATGTAAATCCGTTGAATAAGAAATATCAGGTTATTCCTCCGATACCTTCATGGTCTGAGGTATACGCGGAATCTTTTCTACCTCTCCATCTTGATTTGGGTTCTGCAAGTGGCAAATTTTTACTTCAATTGGCACAAAAAAATAAAGACTGGAATTACTTAGGTCTGGAAATACGACAACCATTAGTAGAGCGAGCCAACCGCTGGAAAGATGATGTAGGGCTTACCAATCTTTACTTCTTTTTCGGTCATGCACATATTGTTTTGCAACCTCTTCTTGAAAGTTTACCTATTGGTGTTTTGCACATGGTTAGCATTAACTTTCCCGACCCATGGTTCAAAAGACGCCATCATAAGCGGAGATTGGTTACCCCAGAATTAGTAGAAATGTTAGCATCCTATTTACAGCCTCACGGGAAGGTT
This sequence comes from Candidatus Hydrogenedens sp., assembly GCA_035361075.1. NCBI lineage: Bacteria > Pseudomonadati > Candidatus Hydrogenedentota > Candidatus Hydrogenedentia > Candidatus Hydrogenedentales > Candidatus Hydrogenedentaceae > Candidatus Hydrogenedens > Candidatus Hydrogenedens sp. The sequence continues at coordinate 1,123 of DAOSBX010000066.1, forward strand.
TTTATCCAAACTGATGTTAAAGAATTAAGTATGAATATATGTGATGTTTTCATTAATAGCCCTCATTTCCAAATTGTAGATGCACAGACACAACAAAATCCGTTCGGCATCCCGACAGAACGAGAATTATCTGTGACACGATTAGGTCGTTATATATATAGAACTATTTTAGAACGAGAATCTGAAAATTCAAAAGAAATCAACCCTCATAATAATTAGGACATAAAATATGAAAACTCAAAGATATTTCCTTCCCTTAATCCTTCTCTTGTTCTTCATTGCTGTTTCCCCTTCTTTTGCTGGTGAGAAAATTAAATATATGTTAACAATTCAAAGAGTCGGCGATGAAGGGATTGTCAATCCTGGTATTGGAACGTTCTATTACGATTCTGGAACTACTGTTTTTATAAATGCTCTTCCAACTTCGAACTGGGCATTTGACCACTGGGAAGGGGATGTTACAGGAACAGATTTAAATATTCAAGTTGTTATGAACAAACCTAAGACAATAACCGCTGTATTTGCTCCCGCACAATGGAGGTTAACCATCGAACATAGTGGCAATGCCACTGGCACAACATTTCCCGGTCCAGGTATCTATGGGTTTCTGGACGGCAGAATTGTAGGGATTAGTTCTGGCACATCCGATGGTGTCTATTTTGGAGGCTGGACTGGCGATGTGATAAGCAACGAAGAATTTATTCAAGTAGTTATGAACTCCGACAAGTATGTAAATGCACGATTTGCCGATACAGGATATACCCTTAATATAAATGTAATAGGTCAGGGCGGAACAACCCCTTGGCATGGGGCACCGCACCGTTACTCTGAAGGATTAACAATATCAGTTCTATCCTATTCAACGGATTCTTCATGGCGTTTTGACCACTGGGAAGGCGATATAGGCGATAACGAACCTAAATATTATATCCTGATGGTACTTACCATGGACCAGAATCGAAATATTACCGCAGTATTCATTGAAAAACCATGGTATAGACTAACATTGGAGATTATTGGAGAAGGAAGTGTTTCTGTGAAGGAGGGGTTTAACGAACCTTTGAACCTATCAACAGGGATTCATGAATTAGATTTTGCTGAATGGACATTTATCCGCTGTGAGAGAACGGAAACAACTCCAGGCTGGAAATTCCTCCGATGGGAAGGTGATTTTGGTGATACCTTACCTACATACCCAAAATGTTCCTTTTCTATGGATAAAAACCGATATGTCCGCTGTGTTTTTACAAACCTCACACAGGTACCCAATATAATAGGGACACCCCAAAATATCGCAGAAACAACCATAATTGACAGAGATTTAACAGTAGGTGACATTACAGAAGTATGCAATAATGATTACCCATCTGGCTATGTTATAGACCAAGACCCACCAGCATGGACAACAGTCGAAATAGGAAACTCCGTGTCACTCTGTGTCTCAACAGGACCCTGTACTATATCCGTACCAAATCTAATCGGATTAACCACAGAAGAAGCAGAAAGTATAATAGAATCCGCTGGCATAATGATAGGTAATGTGACGAATCAATGTAATAATGAAATTGAAGCAGGAATAATAATCAATCAAAATCCCCCAGCAGGAGAACAAATATACCCCGGAAATAATGTAGATATTTTAGTCTCATCAGGACCCTGCATCGAAGGAGAGGGAACCGAAGAAGGTTTTACCGAAGGATTCCCCGAAGGTGAAGGAACCCCCGAAGGCGAAGGATGTGTCTGGACCGAAACATGCCCCAACTTCGACTATGAAGGGATACAAATTGGATACTTTGTTAGACAGGTATGGAGTGACTGCGATATTAACCAGTCCAATATCCCCGACGCATGGGAAATAGAAGTTGTTAAATACCTACTATGCAACCCCCAGGGAATATGGGAAAACCAATTCATCTGTAAATTTATCCAGAACTACCAACAACTAAAAACAGAACCAAATTTCTATTCCTCCTATTACCTTTTCCGACATGTCTTGACAGGACTTTTGACCATCGGAACGAACATAGATATACTGAAAAACACATTTCTACTCTCAAAAAATTATTCTCCATTTGAATACCCAATCAGCATATCACCATTATCGCCAACCACCGATATTGATAATGATGGATTGACCAATTATGAAGAATATCTATGGATGGTAGAACTCAATGGAAATAAAAATGCATTTGTTCAAAATATATTCAATCCTATTCCCGTTCCCGAAATACATACCGCAGACACAAATCAAGATAACAAAATCAACTTGGGAGAACTCCTTCGTATTATCCAGTTCTTTAACTCTTCCGGATTCCATTGCGAAGAAGGAACCGAAGATGGCTACGCACCAGGTTATGACGAAAGTTTCAATTTCTCATGCCCACGACATACCGCCGATTACTTGCCCCCTGATTGGCATATCAGCATCGAAGAAATTCTAAGAATGATTCAATTGTTCAATTCAAACGGCTATCAAATTTGTCCCTTCATTTCCGAAGACCATTACTGCCCAATACTCTAATCGTTTAAAACCTGACAACGTAATTAACAATTGAAAAATTATGATTGAACAACCCCAGATAATTTGAATATTGTCCAGTTGCGACAGATTATAAATAGATGACGGTTTTAACACTTTCACTAAGCCATTAATACACAGCCCGGTATTCCGCCATATCTCATATATCACTCATTCCTCCAACGGATTTAAGAGGGTCCTTAATTTATGCGGTCATGATGACCTATCCGTTAATTCCTTTTGCTTATCGTCCGTATGCTTAACTGTAACCGCTTCACAAGAAACACTACAGTTTTCTTCAAGTACCCTAATCTTTCCCGGTTAAACTATTACCTTGACATCGGGTAATACTTAATTCCAGCCATATCCATCCCCTTCTTGATTTACAAATACTTCTTGTTTTATCTTTTCTCTTATCCCTTGATATATTTATTATAATACCCCTTACAACCTGCAATTACACAACAATTAGGATTAAAAGAACTAAAAAGATTTATGATGAGAATAGAAGCAAAACAATTTCAGTATGAAATTCAAACGTATCAAGAAGATTGCGTAAAGAATATTGTTAATATTTTTGAACAACTTCGTCAAGGAAAAAATGTTACTGATGTATTAAAAGAACATCAAAACAATCACAATTACAATTTTCCTGTTAATAACACTAAAAATATAGATATCATGATGGAAACAGGAACGGGAAAAACCTTTACTTATATCAAAGCTATTTTTGAATTATGTAAGCATTTCGGCTATAAGAAGTTTATTATACTTGTTCCCTCTATTGCCATTCGTGAAGGCACAAAAACGCATTTAGACGATACTAAAGAATATTTCAAGAGTTTATATGCGAATGAAAAGGAAAAAGAAATTGAAGTTTTTGTTTATGAAGGAGGAAATATTTCAGCAGTTAACCAATTTATCAATACTTCGCATTTATCAGTTTTGGTAATGACACCAAGCTCATTTGCCCATAAAGATAATATTCTAAACCGTCCTTTAGAAAGTGAAATCTATGCACCTAATTTATTTGAAGAAAATCCCAACCCACCAAAGTCTTACCTGGAGTGTTTAAAACGATTGAAACCTATAGTGATAATGGACGAACCTCATCGTTTTGATGGCGATGCCTTTAAAAAATACTTTGAAGGATTTGACAATTATTACTTGCGTTTTGGTGCAACTTTCCCTAATAAAAAAGACAGCGTACCTTTATCTAATGTGGCGTATGTTTTAGATAGTATTTCTTCTTTCAGGCAAAGTCTGGTTAAGAAAATTGTAGTTTACACACAAGACATAGTTGAAAACACAGACACACTTGTTAGCATTGAAAATAGAAAAGCCATTGTGAACACCTTAACAAATGGTATTGTTGTAAGACGAGAATTAAGCATAGGTTCCATTTTTAATGGCAAAGGCATTAAAAAAATAAACAGAGATTCTATTGTTTTGTCAGATAATACAATCGAGAAAGTTGACTATTCCATTTCTGATGAAAGCTTGCGTACTATGCTCAGAGAAACCATTAAAATTCACTTTGAAAAGGAAAAAGAACTCTTTGAGCAAGGAATAAAAGCACTTACATTATTTTTTATACCCAATGATATTAGCCTTTACAGAGGTGAACATCCAAAAATTAAAAATATTTTTGAAGAAGAGTATAAAAGTCAACGACAGGAAATTTTGAAGGTTATTGACCATAACAGCGAATATTATAAATACTTACAAAACGATTTTGATAGCGAAGGTAATTTAGTTGTTCATCGTGGATATTTCTCAGGTGATAAGGGGAATGCTGATGAAAAGATAAAAAAAGGGGTTGATGAAATTCTTAAAGACAAAAAGAAACTGCTTTCCTTTGAAAGTCCTACACGATTCATCTTCTCAATCTGGGCATTGCAGGAAGGTTGGGATAACCCAAATGTTTTTACTATTTGTAAACTCTCTAATCAAGGTAGTGATATATCTAAACTGCAACAAATCGGTAGAGGCTTACGAATTTGCGTAAATCAAAATTTGGAACGTCAAACACTCAAAAAATTAAATGAGAATCAGGAATTATTCTGGAAAATTAACAACCTTGATGTTGTTGTATCCAGCAAAGAACAAGGTTTTGTTGAATCCATTCAGAATGAAATTTTAAGCAATTCATTTCTTATTCAGGAAACATTTACAGTACAAGAACTTAAAAGGCTTATTAAAGACAAAGGAAAATGTGACGATACCACTGTTCACAAAATATTTAAGGCAATGGAAAATAGCCAATTGATTATATTCAAAACGACCATTGATGGTATTGATGTTTACGAAAAAGCACCTGATTACTCTATAAAGCTAAGAAACTTGGGTCTGCCCAAAGAACAAGTAAGTGTGCTTGAAAATCTGTTTGCTACTGATGCCAATACTTACATTCAAGATGCCAAAAAGAAAAAAGAAAAAAAGAAAGTTTATATTAAATCCCTACATTCAAAAGAATTTCAAAACCTATGGAATACCATCAACAAAAATGCTTTTTATGTGCTTGAAAATTTGACCAAAGAACAAGAAAATCAATTGATACAAAATATAAATGCGGACATCGAAAAGCTCAACATTGAAGAAATTTTATTGCAAACCATCCGCGCAGAACTAAATGTAAATAAACTTGAGAAACAGGATGCCATTACAAGAGAATTAAAAGACACCATCACCCATAAAAGCAAAGTTGATTATTTAGAATTTGTAAAAACATTGTCCAATAATACAAAAACACCACTATCATTCGTTGTCAAAGTGTTTAATGCGTTAAGTGATGATTTTAAGAAAAAAATGATTTGTAATAATCCAGAACAGGCTCAAAGAGAAATTTCTGATATTATAAAAAAGCACCTGATTGCCTTGATTAAAGCCAACATCAAGTATTACGGCATTAATGGAACTGTTTTGCCAAATATATTCAAAGAAGAAAACAAGAGAACCTATTTGGATGCGGGAAGCACAGGAAAATTCCAGAAGGATATTGACAGAGATTTTTCTTTAACGGCAAAATGGGTATTTGAAGAAGTAATTGAATACGATAGCGATTTTGAACTTGAAATTGTGGAACAGGACCCTGATATTGATAGTATTGAAATTTTTGCTAAATTACCCCGCCTCAAAATCAAAACCCCATTGGGCGATTACAACCCTGATTTTTGCTATGCTATAAAAAGCACAAAAGGTAATAAAATATTTCTTGTAGTAGAATCGAAAGGATATCAATCATCTACGGATATTCCTGAATATGAAAAAGCAAAAATTGA
>DAOSBX010000067.1:0-1580 GCA_035361075.1 Candidatus Hydrogenedens sp.
GCTACGGCTGTGGTAGTGCCACTTCCTAAAAAGAAATCCATAACTATATCCTTTTGATTAGATGATGTATCTAAAACCCTAAATAATAATTTTTCAGCATTTTCTGTTAAAAAACCCCAAGTAGGAGTTGGAGAATACCCTGTTAAATCGGTCCAGTTTGTCCCAATTCTTGTTTTATCAATTAATATTTTTAATTTTCCACTTTCTATTTTTAACCTTCCATTCTTATACATTTCGTCTAAATTTTCTTGTGAATATGACCACCTTCGATATTTCGGCGGTTTAAACTCTATTCCATTTATAAATCTTGAAGGATTATCTTTCTTGTCTGAAGGTCGTGTTCCTAAATCTCCCCAGTAAGGTTTTTCTCTTTCAGCTAATGTATTTCTAAAAACAAAATTATTCCCAATAGCGTATACAAATAAATTTTCTGTTTCCTCTACTAAATTAACATCTCCAGTCTTCGGTAGAGATTGATTTCTTTTAATATCTATCTCATTCCTAAAATTATCCATTCCAAAAATCTCATCCATCAAAGGTCTCACAATCCAATTACCATTATAATCACACCTTACAAAGATACTTCCTTTTTCATTCAGCCAATCTTTTGCAATTCTTAATCTATTTTCAAGCAATGTTGCCCAGTTGGCGTCTTTATAGTTTGTGCGATACAGGAACTGGTCAGATGAATCTAAATTAAATGGTGGATCAATATAAATTGTCTGCACTTTTTCTTTGAATTTTGGTAGGAGTGTATTTAATGCCTGATAATTCTCACTTTTTATCAGCCAGCCGTCTAAGGATTTATCTAAATCATCAAATAAACTCAAAATCTCAAGTTCTAAATCTTTGAAATATTTTGTATCTATTGGTAAATGCTTATATTTTTCTGATAGCCTTTTACCTGTTAAATCATCTTCAATTATATCTTCTATCTTAAAATTTTCATCTACAATCCCTAAGTCTTGCCACTCTTTTATTTGTTCGCCTATATTCGGATGTTTTAATATTCGTTCCACCAAATTCCCCTCTTTTAGAGGGGCCAGGGGTGTGTGCTCCCCCTCTTTTAGAGGGGCCAGGGGTGTGTGCTCCCCCTCTTTTAGAGGGGCCAGGGGTGTGCCTCCCTCTTTCAGAGGGGTTAATTCCTCTTTCAAATACTCCATCACACCATCCAAATTATGTCTAACATCTTCATCTTTGATGTGTATGACTTTTAATCCAATATTTTTGAGATATTCATCTCTCTCTTTATCATATTCTTCTTTATCAACATGGCTTGAACCATCAATTTCAATTACGACACCAATATCCTTTATAAAGAAATCAACAATATAGTTCCCTATGATCTTTTGTCTATCAAAGTCTAAATTCATAAATTGTCTATTCCTAACTCGCTTCCAGAATAAAACTTCTGAGAGGTTTCCAGCTTTTCTGAGTTCGCGTGCTCTCTCTTTTAGGTCGGAGTTATAAGGGAGTTGGTACCATTTTAACACCCCTTTATCCCCTCTATCAGAGGGGAATACCCCTTTATCCCCTCTATCAGAGGGACACTCCCCTTGGTCCCCTCTATTAGAGGGGAA
>DAOSBX010000067.1:1680-6388 GCA_035361075.1 Candidatus Hydrogenedens sp.
CCCCTTGGTCCCCTCTATTAGAGGGGAACACCCCTTGGTCCCCTCTATTAGAGGGGAATGGTTGAGACCAAATTCTATCAAGGGTAATTACATAGTTTGAGTTTTTAACAAACTTCGGTTTGTTCCAAATCTTTACCAGTTCATCTTCGAACTGCGAGATAAAATCAATAACCTTAAAAGCTATATCTTTCAAAATTTGTAGTTGATTAACTCTGTCTGCACTCCATTCATCTGCACCTTCCCAAAAGTATTGATAACTCCAAAGTTTAAACTGTTCTTGTAAAAATGCTTTGGCGTTTTTATTAATGAAAAAATCTACTTCGCTTTGCTTCTCAAATATCCTAAAAGCTCTCTCTAAATTCTCTTCATCTATCTTTATATCTTTTTTCTTAAGTGCCTTTAAAATGTCTTCTACTTTTGTTGTTCTACCTCTTTCGGAATAGAAAACATTAAAAACTATTGTTTTATCATCTTTTACTTCTTTAAGTTCGTAAATCAAATTCCTTCGTTCATTCGCTTTTTTGTTTTCAATATTAGAGGCGTCGAAGTAAAACTTTAAGTTGTCGAATTCCACTGGAATGCTTCTGAAAATTCTATCGGTTTTGACATAGTAAAGCATATGTGTCTTCCAAAAAAGAACCACATCTTTATCACTCGTATAAACTTTTTCATATACATTATTATGAAAAGGGGTGGAGTTGAAATAGATGGAGCCACTCTCTGTAAAGTATCTGCTGAAAAATGAGTAAAGTTTATCAAAGATCTCTTCCCGGAATGATGGGTATTTTTCTAATGCCTTTTCTATATCTGCTTTTATTAACTCTTCAATTTTCTGATAGTAATTTGATTTTATTCTCATCAAATTGACAAAACCACCAGTACCTTCAATCCTGGCACCAATAAATACATCCTGTAATGCTTTGTAAAATTTTTGTTCCTGGGTCATGCTACCATATCCTTTCAATGATTGGGACTCTGGACGTTTTTGTTTTTCTTTTCTATTTTGATTTTTATTATAAACTAAAAGTGGTTTGTTTTTTAATTCATTATGTGTTTGTTAGTTTGGGTCTGGTATTTTTATATTATGTAGTGGTGATTCAAAAATGTTTTTTGCCAGTTCGGTTTTTTTAAGGGATATGTTATGGTTGGGTTTTTAATGTGGGTGAAATTCCTACTTTTGTTTTTGTCCAGCCGTCTGTGCGGAAGATGGAGAGGGTTAGTATGTAACGGACAAAATGAGCGAGTAGTATTACGTTCCAGACGCGGTATGTGTTTAGTAGGTTTAGTAGATATAATATTTCGCAGGTACCTAATAATACTCCGAACTGGGAAATAAGTGCGATGAACATGGGCATTCGTGTTGCACCTGCCCCTTGAATTCCACCTGTCATTGCTAAGGTTGCGGGTAGTAAGATGCCAGAGAAGGCTAAACATTGAAGTAGTGCACGTCCATAGTCAATTACCAAATCTGATTGAGCATTGAAGATATTCAGTAGTGATGTAGGAAAGAAGGTGAATGCGATTCCGATGGTTGCACCCCATAACGCACCTAAGTATGCCCCAGCCTGTACTGCTTTTTTACCGCGTTCAGGGACGCCTGCTCCGATGTTTTGTCCCATTACGGTGGCGCAGGCAGACCGTAACCCGAAGGATGTCCATGTCACCAGTGAGAATAATTGATTGTAACAGATAGTATATGCGGATTGTCCTGCGGTGCTATTTGGTAGAGTGCTTATATATTTTATTAGAAGAACGCCTGCGACGTTTAATACGACTCCCTGAATTCCGGTGGGTATTCCGACACGCAGGAGTACTTTTAGTATTTCTGGGTCGGGTAGCCATTTCCAACGTGGTGGGAGTTCTATTAGCGTTCTGCCTCGAATAATGAGTATGAATGCTACTATGAGGGATACGGCAGGAGCAAGGACTGTTCCAATGCCTGCCCCAAATACGCCTAATGATGGGAATAATCCCAATCCTGTGATTAAGATGAAGCTGATGATAATATTTAATACAGCACTTAGTATGTTGAGTTTTAATGCTAATTTTGGTTCGCCAGATGCCTGAAAAGCACCTGTGATTAATATCATAAGAAATAGAGTCCAATTGAATAGGAACAGGAGTCGTAAGTAGGGAAGTGCTTGTTGGTATACAATGTCCTCTACACCGATAAATCGTAATAGGATCGGTGATAGCCAGTAACCTAATGGGGCTACTACAAAAACGAGAAATAATGCTCCTGTAAGAAGTGCTTCGAAGAAAACGATGCTAACCATTTTTCGGTCTTGTTTGCCTGCATAACGTGCAATTAGCACATTCATGCCGTGTGAGATGGAGGCTATTAGGACAACGATAACGATAAATAGTTGCCATGAAACACCGACTGCAGCGTTAGCCTCGTTATTTTTGCCGGGAACAAAATGACCTATTAATACCTGGTCAATAAATCCGTGGATACCGTTAATTAGATTTAACAAGACCAGAGGCCAAGTTAGCTTCCACAGGGAGTTTAATATGTTCCCAGATACGATGTCGTGGTCAAACCTTTTCATAAACGTTTTGCGGTGTCTCTTGTTTTAATGAATTAGGGGAAAGAATGATAACATAAATTGATGTTGTCATTTTCCTAATATTTTAACTTAAATCGAAACATAAATGTTCTTCTCCTTTGGAAAGGGAAAGTTATGATTTGCAAACAATAGATAAAACTTCACATACTTATTGGGTATTTCCAAAATGGAACTTTAATATACATTTCGCCTTAAAATAAAAATTTTCAATTAAAGGAGATACTTTTATGAGTGAACAATTCAAACTTACACGCAGACAGTTTAACAAAGCAGCTGCAATCGCCACTTTTGCAGTTATCTCAAAAAACATTGAAGCAGGAGAAACCAATAGTGGAACATTGAAAGTTGGTCTGATTGGTTGTGGAGGCAGAGGCTTTGGTGCAGTTAAAGACTGCATGGATGGTAACGATAATATTAAAATCATCGCTTTGGCGGATGGCTTTGAAGACCGCTTAAAAGATTGTCGCAAAAAATTAGAGAGTATGCAAGGCAGAGCTTACAAAGGCAAGGTCGATATTAAAGATGACCATTGCTTTGTTGGACTGGATGCATACAAGAAGATTTTAGAGACCGATATTGATATCGTTATTCATGCCACACCTCCGTATGCACGACCTCAGCATATAGAAGCTGCGGTTGAGGCGGGAAAACATATTTTTACAGAGAAACCAATAGCAGTAGACCCTGTTGGTGTTCGTCGATTTATGAAGGCTGTTCAAAAAGCCAAGGAAAAAGGTTTATGTTTTGCCACAGGGACACAAAGACGTTCGAGTAATGCGTACCGTGAAACGGTAAAGAAAATCCAAGACGGTGCCATCGGTGAAATTATTGCTGCCCGCGCTTATTGGAATGGTGATTTACCGTTTTGCCACGAACGCAAACCTGGTTGGAGTGATTTAGAATACCGCTTGCGCAATTGGTATAACCAGATATGGACTTGTGGAGATAATATTGTTGAACAACATATCCATAATATCGATGTTATTAACTGGATTATGGGTACACACCCTGTGAAAGTCGTTGCCTCTGGAGGACGTGCATGGAAACCACGTGAAGAGAAATACGGAGACCTTTGGGACCACTTCGAATGTGACTTTGAGTATCCTAATGGTGTTCACATGTTCAGCTTCTCAAGACATTGGAATAATTCGAAGAATGACGTATTCGAACAAGTGTTCGGCACCAAAGGTAAGAGCATGTGCAATGATATGGGCAAAGATACGATGAATCCTTATGTTCAGGAGCACGTCGACCTTATTAAAGCTATTCGTGGTGAGGCACCATACCTTAATACGGGTATAGAAACGGCGGAAAGCACAATGACAGCTATTATGGGACGTATGTCTGCATATACAGGACAGGAACTTACATGGGATGACGCACTCAACTCCGACCTGAGCCTTGTTCCTGACGAATTAGACTGGAGTAAACCCTATCCCATAGGACCTATACCTGTTCCTGGCGAAACAAAATAAACGATTGATAATCAATAATTCTTTGTGGCAGAAAAGAAACGTGACTCTTCTCTGCCAACTTTTATTATTATCCCGACTTTTTATTAAACTATAAAAGTGTTTACACTTTACAATCAGAATTAATTAAAAAGGATAATTGAAAAGGCAATATAAGTTTAATCATTATTATAAAATTTGTAATGAATTTAGATTCTGATTTTATTATTTATATTTTCAATTTGACACTAAGTAATTTTTATTTTAAAATTAAATAGGCTGTAATAAAACAAAAAATTTTTTTGGGAATAAAATTTTTTACACATTTACAAAAAAAGATGGTAAAATGCTATAAGAAGGCAATTAATTAGCGGTAAAAAGGTAAAAATGAATAGATAACTAAGGAAAGGAGAAAAAAATGAGTAAGATTCAGGGAAATGGAAAATTTTATTTTCAAAAAGCATGTGTAATACTGCTGATGGTAAGTGCGGTAGTATTTACCCTTGCAATGCGGGCAGAAGCGGTGAATTCTGTTCGTGGTCAGGTAGTGAATGCTGTTAGTGGCAAACCTATTGCAGGAGTGACAGTAGAGATTAGTATTGCAGATGTGAAACAAAGTACAGAACCAGTACTGACAGATGAAAATGGGCGGTTTGAGTTTCCAGATTTAGGAGATTTGCAACCGCC
>DAOSBX010000068.1 GCA_035361075.1 Candidatus Hydrogenedens sp.
ACAAATTATTCTTTGATTGTTAAAAGGATTTTGTAAGTATAAGGTCTCAATTGTTAATGATAATTTGTTTTATATACAATATTCTCTACATGTACAAAACAAATAAGGTTTATTAAATTATGAAAGGTTTAAGAGGAGACATTTTATTAATATTAATGGTTATGATGCTCTTTCCCATGTTTGCGTTTTCTGCTGAGACAGACCAGTATTTAACGTGGGGCATAGAATTAAAAGATTCTGCGGACAAATTAAACAAATATTTCAATGACACATTGTCGGATTATCTTGAAAAAGTAAACAAACGAGCAAAACCTATTGAAGACCCAGAGGAACTTACGGTAGCCATTTATTATCATTTCTTCCAGTTTTTAGGCTGGTCTCGATTTCGCACATTCATCCGACACGACCCAGAAATTGAGAAGTATCCCAACATGAGTATTGGAGCAAGGAAGTATCAAAGGATGAGTATCCATCGAGGTTTTGCCTTCCCCTATATTTTGCCGATGGCACGGACAATTCGTGTTGGCGATATTTACTTTGGTATTGATAAGATGTGTCATTTCCTTGGTTTTGGCAGGCGGTACTATCAAAAATACTGTGAATATATTAAGGAGGGTTTATCAGAAGAAGAAGCGATGCGGAAGGTTGTGCTTTGGGGGGTGGTTCATGAAGATAATTTAGTAGGTAAATTGGTTGATGGTATATTTTCGCATGGTGACCTTGAAGCAAATTTTCAAGGATTCTGTCTTGCTCGTGACCTTTGTGGTGGAAACCCTCCATATATTGAAAGAGTGGATGGGAAATGGAAGTTAGTGCGTCCAATCGATTTAAGGAACTACATTACGCCTGGCTTCGATGAGTCATACAACAATTCCCATTTCTGGGCAATGCGTAAACGGATTGTATTACGTATCTTAACCAATGAATATTGCGACAAATTGCAGTTGCCAGAGGTTCAGAAAAGATTTGAACAGTATAAAAAATATGAACTGAGTTTTTCTCAAAAAGTGATTCAAGAATATTTTGAGAAGAAAGGTAAGAATCCACAAAAAGAACAATCCATTTATACATTGTGCTTGAAAAAACATGAGAAACAAACTCCTATGGAGGAGGTGCATTGCCACTCCATAGATAATAAACATAGCTAAAAGGTCACTGATATAAGGGGACATTAACTATGTTCATAGGTATAGAAATTGGTGGCACAAAGTTACAAGTAGCGGTGGGTGATGAAAAAGGAAATATCCACACTTTAGAGCGATGCAAGGTTCTATCGGGCTGGCAATCTCAGGATATTCTGGATTGGGTTACAGAAACAACCCACACCATAATAAAAAAATCTACACAGGAAGGTAGAACAATCAGGGCAATAGGTATCGGCTTTGGTGGTCCAATAAATAGCAATAATGGAACAGTTCTGGTCTCTCATCAAATAAGTGGTTGGGAAGGTTTCCCCCTAAAAAAATGGTTTGAGGACAAATGTGATTTACCAACAATTGTTGCAAATGATGCTAATTCCGCGGGTTGGGCTGAATATTGTTGTGGACGAGGACGTGGTACAAAAAACTTCTTTTATATGAATATCGGAAGTGGTATCGGTGGAGCACTAATTATCGACGGGAAACTTTATGACGGTCAGGGTTTCGGTGCTGGTGAGATTGGGCATACGTATGTTCCTGATTGGACAAAAGAGGGGGCTGGTGTGTTTGATAAACTTGAAAATATATGTTCTGGCTGGAATATTGAACGGCGATTAACTAAACAAGGATATGTCTCAGAAGATAGTGCTTTATGGAAACATGTTGATGGTAAGGTATCCCAATTAAATTGCGTTCTTTTGGGCAAGTATGCAATGCGGGGTGACCCATTCGCCTGTGAGGAATTGGATCGTATTGCTCAATCCTTAGGGTTAGCGATTTCTAACGTTATTACATTATTCCATCCTGAACGAATCGCTTTGGGGGGAGGAGTGTCTCTAATAGGGGAACCGTTATTGTCCCGTATCCGAGAACGTGTAGATGAACTCGTTTTCATGCCATTCCGATATCGTTATGAAATTAGTTCATGCGAATTAGGTGAAAATGTTGTTATTGTAGGTGCTTTATTGCTTGCTGGACAAGTACCCCAATAATTTTATAGATAAGGAGATACATAATGAAATATTTGCTCAGTTTATTTTTATGTTTGTTGTGTTGGAACGTGATGGCTATGCCTGAGGTTATTCTGGATACAGACATTGGCGATGACATCGATGATACATGGGCACTCATGTTCCTTTTAGGCTCGGAAAAGGTCAATTTAAAATTGATAGTAACTGCCTGTGATGATACGGAGACAAAGATAAAATTAGTAGCGAAAATGTTAGAACGTGTGGGAAAAACGGAAATTCCTATTGGAATCGGTGTAAAAACAAGTGATAAAAAGATAAATCAAGAACAGTGGATTGAAAACTATTCATTAGACACATATAAAGGAACTATTTATAAAAATGGTGTCGAGAAAATGGTAGAGCAAATCCGCAACGCAAAAGATACGGTAATCTTGTGTGTTATAGGACCGATGATGAATATAGCAAAAGCGTTAGAATTAGCCCCTGATATTGCGGAGAAAGCTAGGGTTGTATCTATGGCTGGTAGTGTATATCGTGGATATGGAGGGAAGAAACAACGAGATTGTGAATACAACATCTGCCGAGACGTAGAAAGTGCCAAAAAAGTATTTTCCGCTCCATGGAATATTACCATTATACCGTTAGATACATGCGGGACAATTATTCTTAAAGAAGAACGTTATCAGGCTGTAGAAAATTCTAAATCGCCATTGGCTCAAGTCGTTATCGAAAACTACAATATATGGACAAACCGAAAACACTATCCGCAGAATGAGAGTAGCGTTTTATATGATACCCTTGCCATTTATTGTATTTGGGCAGAGGATGTAGTAGAGATGAAAACAATTCCGTTAATTATAGATAACGAAGGGAAAACGTGTCCCGATGAGAAAGGCAAACCTGTTCGTTGTGCAGTAGAATGGAAAGACAAAGAACGATACGAAACCATCCTTATAGAGACACTTACGGGGACGAATAAGAAACCGTGAGTAAGCTAATTAAAATATACTTTTACTTTTGAAAAGTTTTTTACTTTTCCCCTACTTAAGAGGTAAATCATACTCTCAGATATATTTTAACATCTATGTTCTTATAATTTCTGCGTCTCGAATTTGAGGCTCACCAAGGTTAGGGTGCCAAATAAAATACTTAACTTCTTTATTAGGATTTAGTCCTACTACTTTGTAATTACCTTTGTTGTCAATAGCATAAACTGTTACAGCGTTAATAAAGCCTGTTTTCAATTCTGTTAAATCATTTACTGCTTCATATACAGCATCGGATACAGATAATCCCATTTTTAAGTAAAGTACAACTGACCGTGCTGTGCTTGCACGAATAGTCATTTCGCCAGTATGTGTACAGGCACAGGCACCATAACGACTGTCTGCATAACTACCTGCGCCAATAATTGGACTATCACCAAGTCTGCCAGGGTATTTCCATGGCCAACCAGAAGTACTTGTTCCTGTTGCAATTCTGCCAGTATTGTCCTGGGCAAGATAAACTGTTGTGTCAAATAGATGTTCAGGGTCAGAAGGCTTGGGCTTTATGTCGATGAGTCGAATATTAGGAAACCTTTGTTTCTGTTCCTTGTTTAATACCATATCTATGTATTTCTGCCACTCCTTTTGTGTATGCTCCATCTCGTTGACATAACGTTCTGCACCAATTTCTTCTGCAAATCGTTCTGCCCCAGCACCGACCAATATTTCATGTTCAATGTCAGTCATTACATGATAGGCAATTTCTATTGGATGTTTAAATCCTTTTATCGCACCGACAGCCCCACTCCTTCGAGTATTACCATCCATTATCGCAGAATCTAATTCTAACTGCCCTAACAAGTTTGGCAATGAATTGGCTCCAACAGTATGTATTTCTGGGTCAGCCTCAACCAATTTAATTCCTTCAATAATAGCCCGTAGAGCATCAACCTTATTTTTCAGCAATTCTGCAGATTTATGAACTCCGCTTCTTCCTTCATAATTCGTCAGTAATAGCATAATAATTCCTCTTTTTTCATTACTCCACCATTTTTATATTTTTATCCCGTTGTGTTGTGCCTTGCCCTTTAAATTGAATTGTATCAACGTTCCCGCCTTTCACTATGCACCAAAGTGGATTGTTTTGGATATAAATAGGTGTTTCAATTTGTGCTCTTTCTACATCCTTTAAAAATATCACCACTGAATCGTCCAATTTTGTCTTTTCCCGCCAGTCGGAAAGAGTGAACTCTTGAACATCGTCAGCCCAAATTGCAATACCTGGGGAAGCCATCTCAAAAAGATTGGTGGGTTCTGCTTTTTCATTCCAAATAATATCTCGATATTTATCGGTAGTAATTCGCCAGAATGATGGTCTTGCCTCGAAAGATATATTTTGCATCTGCACACCACGGGCATGCCGTATAAAGAAAGCATAACATGGAAGGGCTTCGAACATTAAAGCCTCTGGGTAACGGTCTATCTCTTCTGGCACCTGTTCATCAGTAGGACGAAGTGGATTTGAGCCATCAAAGGAACAGAATACATTTTGTATAAGTACATCCTCTACGGGATGTTCTGGAATACCTGCAATGATATTGGGATTGCTTACATGCGTGGCAACAATATTACTAATAGTAACTCCCTTGATACTTCCTGCAGAAGTTGCTCCATCTCTACCTCGATTGCCAAGTCGTATAAATATCGGTGAACGTGCCCAGTCTATTATTATCCCTGTGACACTAATCCCCTCAATATTTGCACCATCTACCGACTCAATTGCTACGCCAGATATAGCTGGTTTCTGGGCAGTATATAAACCGCGGATTACAGAATTACTAAACGTTATTCGTTTAAAGTCCGAACCCGATTCTGTCCCTAACTTGAATCCATTACATCGAGTTGATAAATAGCAATTGGTAATAGTTATATCTGTGCAAGGACGATGATACCCAAGTGAAAAACTGCTTTTAGGAACGATAGCATCATCTACTGTTTCTATTCGGCAGTTAGAGATAAAAACAAACTGACAACTATCAGGGTCAATACCGTCCGCATAACCATTTAGAATCTGAACTTTATCAATAGTGACCTGTTCACAACCTAATAAACTGATTGAATAGTTTGGACAATTACGGATAGTAATCCCCTCTATTCGAATGTTTTTACACCTTTTAAATGCGAGTGCTTTGGGTCCGACTCGTTTCGTAAAATTCGAGTCAATAACTCCAGCCCCAGTAATTAGGATATTTTCAATATCCTCACCCCATAAAAGTGAATGGTGAAAAAATGAGGTTTCAGAATCAGCATCATTAGGAAAATCCAGAGTTTCAAAAGGGTTGTAATCACTTCTGTCTTTGCTTCCTAAAATGACAGCACCCGTACTTAATTGTATATGCAAATTGCCACGTAAGTGTAGACTTCCTGTTAAATAAATTCCAGCAGGAAAAATCAATGCCTTCTTTTGCTCACTTGCAATGTCTATAGCTTTTTGAATTGAGACTGTCTCTAAATTTTTCCCATCACCGACAGCCCCAAAATCTAAAACATTTAACGAATTAGTTTGTCCTTCTAATGAAAAAGCAATAGATGTTATTATAAGGAATGAGATTGAGAAGGATAATATCATACATAATAATTTAGGCATATACCATCTCCATGTGCATAAACTTTAATATTATAAATATATGCTATATCTATTAACATTTTTTATGTAATATGTAAATAGTATCGAAATATTCTATAGCAAATAATACATACATAGAAATTTTTTGTAGCAAATAAAATTAAACTTTATTATGATTGATAAGTTCATTTTGAGGAGGTATCTGATTACTTTTTATTAATTATGGGATTCCCCCAATTTTTATAGTTTTTATAGAAGATAGACATAAATTTTTGGTATGATATTGACACAAATAAATAATTTGAAATGTCTATTTTCCAGAAAATCTAAGTGAACAGAGTATGGTTATTCTTTATTTATTAAGTTTTATTGGATATACACTCATATCTCAGGCGGGAAGTGATATTTTGCCAATATCATTTGCGGATGCTGTTGCAAAGATGGAAGCCAACAATCCGTCTCTT
>DAOSBX010000069.1:0-928 GCA_035361075.1 Candidatus Hydrogenedens sp.
ATTTCCTAAAATGCTCATGCGGAGTAATACTAAAAATCCCTCCCAATTACCAAGGTAAAATAATTTGTCCCCGTTGTAGAACAACCCACAATATCATAAAAAACCCTTTACATAAATAAAATCCCATTAACAAATCATTAAAAAGGTTTCTATAGATCCATTTTTGCAAGATTTATTAAATATGCTAAATACAATAATGGCCCTATAAAAATTGATTCTAAAAATTTTGGCATATATAATTATAGTATGTGTTAAATAAATAAATCTAAGGAGGTTAAAAATGAAAAAGATATTGTGTTATAAGGGTCGTGTTCTATCATTGTTATTCCTTTTGATTATGATGTTAACAGGCATAACTGTAGCCTCAGAATTGCAGAATAAATTTGTATATTCTTTGCCTGAGGAAAAAAATTTAAGTAAATCATTAACATTAGTTACTGTTCCATATTTAATCGGTACTGACATCTATTCAGCTTATGAAGAATTACAATTATTAGGATTCTATAATATATATTTATTTTATGATTATTCTGATTCTGTCCCTTATGGTATTGTAATGGACCAAACACCTATAGCAGGCAGTTTAGTATGGGAGGAAGATGACATATATTTATTAGTATCATTAGGTCCATATTCTTATGAAGGTGAGGGTTATATAGAAGGTATCCCTGAAGGAGTTGTTGAAGGCTTTGTTGAAGGCATGCTGGAAGGGATACCAGAGGGGATTATTGAAGGCTTATTTGAGGGCGAAGGAGTGGCCGAAGGTGTAACAGAAGGTGTTACGGAAGGTATTCAAGAAGGTGAAGGAGTTATTGAAGGCTTATTTGAGGGCGAAGGAGTGGTCGAAGGTGTTACAGAAGGAGAAGGTATAATAGAAGGTGTTACGGAAGGTATTCAAGAAGGTGAAGGAGTTATTGAAGGCTTATTT
>DAOSBX010000069.1:1028-5143 GCA_035361075.1 Candidatus Hydrogenedens sp.
GAGGGCGAAGGAATAGTAGAAGGTGAGGTGCCTGTAGAAATGCCTAATGTGATAGGTATGAATGTATATGACACGAAGATCTTATTAGAGAATACACTACCAAATTTTTATATTTATATAAATTATGAATGTGATGAAACAACACCTACGTGGGAAGTGAAAAACCAATGGCCAGCTGGAGGAGAGATGTATTACAGCAACGAAACGATATATTTGACAGTATCAGCAGGTGCATGTTTAGATATGATGTACGTACCGAATGTAGTTGGTATGAGAGAGTATGAAGCATTGAATTACATATGGTTTAATGGATTGAATGTATACCTATACTATTTATGTTCGGACGAAGTTCCTTACGATAAGGTAATTCAGCAGGAACCAGTAGGAAACAGTTATTTGCAAATAGGAGACACAGTTAAGATAGGTATCTCAATTGGTAGCCAATGTGTTGTAGTTCCTAATATAGTTGGAAAGGACAAGAGGGATGCTATAAATGAATTGCAATCACTTAATTTATCAATAGATGTTGATAATATTATATATGAGTGTTCAGACTACCCTGCAAACCAAGTAATTTATCAAAGTGTTGAGCCTGGCGAAAATGTTCCTTTTGACACATATATTTACATAAAGGTTTCTTCAGGACCTTGTGAGACAATAGGAATAGATAGCATTGAAAAACTTCAAAAGATAGGAAATGACCCTGCATATCCAATAAACGGGAATTATGTTTTAACATCAGATATAGATGCTACTGACACAGTTAATTGGAATGAAGGGAGAGGTTTCAAACCTATTGGCAATGTTGATAATCCATTTACAGGAACATTTGATGGGCAGTATCATGTTATTCATGGTTTATATATCGACACATCACAATCATATAATTATGCGGGACTGTTTGCTGTTATAGGTGAAGGTGGTATTGCCGAAAATTTGATTTTAGTGGAAGCCTTTGTTAGAGGATATTACTCTATAGGTGCTATTGCAGGCGAATTATGGACAGGAGGTAAAATTCGCAGGTGTGCAAGTGTCTATTCATACGTAGAATCAACCGATGCTATGGATTGGATAGGTGGGTTAGTCGGAGGTAGTGGTGGAATCATCAATGAATGCTATTCTTCTTCTATGGTAATAAGTTATGACGCTGAATGGGGCACAGGAGGTTTGGTTGGATATAACGTAGGTGAAGTTGAAAATAGCTGGACTGATTTTCTTGTGTCAGGGACTTACTATGTTGGCGGACTTATAGGAAAACAAATAGATGGAAAAGTAGAAAACTGTTGGAGTAATGCAAGTGTCTGGGGTGAATTGTTTTCTGGTGCTTTAATAGGTTATAAAGAGGCTGGGGATGTTATCTCATGTTATTATATAGATAATACAGGGACGCGCTTTTCTGATGGTGGAACAGGAATTACAGAGGAACAACTTTATCAGCAATCAACATTTGTAGGTTGGGATTTTGACAATGTTTGGATAATGAACCCATATCCTGACTTGCGTTGGAAACAATCTGTTCAGGGTGAAGGCGAAGGGACTGCAGAAGGTGAAGGTGAAGTTTTAGTATCCATTCCCAATGTGGTTGGTCAATCAGAAGACCAAGCGAAGACTACTCTACAAAATCAAGGGCTATCAAATATACAGATTGTTTATCAATGCAATAATGCTGTTGCCAAAGGAAATGTCATTAGCCAGATACCCAACGCAGACACACAAGTTACATCCCAGGCATTCATCCAATTAACAGTTTCTAATGGTCCGTGCGTTAGCACCGGTGTAATAGTTCCGGATGTGGTGGGAAGAACCGAACAACAGGCCACAGAGGTAATACAGACAGCGGAGTTAACTCTAAAAGTAGAACGTGAATATGATAATTATATTCCAGAGGGAAGTGTGATTCGTCAATCACCTGTGGCTGGTAGTGGTGTAAATAAAGGTTCAGAAGTTACAATATGGGTATCAAAGGGCCCAAGTTCCGAAGTGACTTACGTGACAGTTCCAAACGTAATAGGACAGGATGTCAATTCTGCAATAACCCAACTTCAATCAGCAGGCTTAAAGGAGCAAAGGACATTACAATATAGTGATACAGTTCCACAGAACACCGTAATGGGACAATCACCTGTAGGGGGGAGTAGTGTTTTGAGTGGAACTACTGTCGAAATACTTGTGAGTGCAGGTCCTGATCCTGCAGGTTCAAAATTATCACAGCCTCGCGGTTTACAGGCATTTCCTGGCGTAGACCATGTATATCTTGTTTGGGAAGCAAACACAGAATGGGATTTGACAGGGTATCGTTTAGAACGTAGCGATAATAAGAATGGGCCATGGACAGCAGTCGCTAATGGGATAACAACAACAAATTATAAAGATAACACTGTAGATACGACCCGAGCATGGTATTACCGTTTGATAGCCCTTGGGACAGGTGGGAAAGAAAGTGCCCCGTCCGAGGTAGTTAAAGCGGAACCAGGTAAGTTAGTAGTATGGATACCGGAAATCGATTGGCTATTAGAAGACCCCAATGAGGAGATTCGTGTTCCAGTGAATATCAGCAGTGCACGAGGTTTAGAACCTTATACAATTGACATTAAAATCATTTATGATAACAACGCTTTAGAATTGATAAAAGTAGTTAGTACCGTGGTCAGCCGAAACTTAGAAGTGTTAGTAAACAAACGGGAAAACAGTAATACAATAGAATTCCATGCAGGTCCGAGACAGGATAATGAACAAAAAGTTCTATACGGTGAAGGCCGTCTCTTTGATATAGTCTTCAAATCAAAACTAAATATAGCCCAGGGAGAATGTGCAAAGACGGTTGATTTGAAGATTGACAAAGCCATAATAAAAGATTCAGAATTGAAATTGATACCGATAGAACGTAAAGATGGCAAAATATCTATTTTGGAAACAAATCCAGATGAACAATGTATCACAGAACATTGCCTATTTGGAGATATTGACCCCGACGGATATGTTGGCATGGCAGATGCAGTATTGTTATTAAGAAAAATTGTTAGAAAATCTTCCATATCAAATTTAGATTGTGACTTACGAAGGGGTGATTTTAATGGAGACGGCCTTTTAGACTGTGCTGATGCCTCACTACTCTTAAGACGTCTATCTGGACTCCCAATTAATCCATCAGAAATGGGTGGTGGTAAAGCAAAAGCATTATTAGCCACTGATACACAACGGACAGTAAAGGTAATAGGCACAAATAAACCGGATGAAAACGGTGAATATAAAGTAGGAATAGAACTGGATTCGTTAGTAGGATTTGCAGGAATGGATATGATATTAACCTTTGACGCTGGAATTTCTTTCTCAAGTTTGAAGTTGGAGGATGTTATCAGTGAAGCCCAAGGTTACAAGAAAGAGACAGAAATAGGTGATGGTTATCTGAAAGTATCCATAAGTGGTCAAAAAGAGGTGCAAACAAAGAGTAGTGATAGAATAATACAAATTTCTTTCAAATCAACATTACCTCCAACAGAGTCCAAAGATATAAAACTTCAAATACGTGATGTTAAAATAAAGGGTCAATTTGGAGATGATTTAAGTTGGTACGGTGACATAAAGACAGAAGATGGATTGATAAAAATTGTAGGCGTAACACCACAAGAAGGAGAGGGACCAAAGGAAGGACAAGAAGAAGGAGCGGTTGAAGGACAAAAAGAAGGAACCTCCGAAGGAGCCAAAGAAGGTATAACAGAAGGACAAAAAGAAGGAACCTCCGAAGGAGCCAAAGAAGGTATAACAGAAGGACAAAAAGAAGGAACCTCCGAAGGAGCCAAAGAAGGGTCTACTCAACAAGGTACCAATGAAGGGTCTACAGAAGGAACTACTACCAATCAACCACAAGACCAATCTCAAAGTGGTGGTTGTGGATGTGGAAAGAGTTTAGACAGAAATGCTTGGTGGAAATACCTACTTGATTTTATATTCATTGGCATTCTAACTATTTTTGTCAGTGGTATGAAAAAACAAAGAAAAAGTGGGTAAATCAAATTTTTAGTATAGCCAAGTCTTGTGTGACTTCCCTCAGATATTATAATATGTATCTGAGGGAAGCGTTTAAAATGCACAACATCTAAATTTTGAATATTTTT
>DAOSBX010000070.1 GCA_035361075.1 Candidatus Hydrogenedens sp.
CATTTAACATCACAGAAATAAAAGCAGTAATTAACAACGCTTTAGAACGACATCGACTTATTAAAGAAAATACACGACTTAGAGAAATTACCGAATTATTTAAAATCAGTGAAAATATTTCTTCAATAAAAGATGAAGAACAACTATTAAAATTCATTCTCAATTCCGCATTAGAACACACACAAGCCAAAAGAGGCTCCATTTTAGTCGTAACAGAAGACGGTAAAAACCTAAAACTTGTAGCAAGTGTCGGATTACCTGAAAAAATCATTGGGAAAACTATTCCAATTGACTCATCATCTATCTCAGGATTGGTCGTTCAAAATATCGAACCTTTTTTAATAGAAGATATTAATCAAAATCCAGAACTCAAAAACCAATTAATAGGACTCAAAAACAATTCATTTATTTCCGTCCCTATCCAGAGTAAAAAATCCGAATTTTTTAAGTCGCATCCTTTAGTAATTAACGAACTTGATGTAATAGCCGTATTAAATGTAACAGATAAAGAGAATGGAGAATCATTCTCAGAAACGGACTTAAAAATATTACGTATTATCGCCAACCATGGAGCCTCAGCCATAGAGAATGCACGATTAATTCGAGACATAGAATCAGCCCAACGAGAAATTGTATTCACACTCGGCGAGATTGTAGAAACACGTTCACGAGAAACAGGCAGTCACGTAAAAAGAGTAGCAGAATATTCAAAACTCCTCGCCCTAAAATCAGGACTAACACCCAAAGAAGCAGAAATTTTACGCCTCGCATCGCCACTTCATGATGTTGGCAAAGTAGGCATTCCAGATGCCATATTAAACAAACCCGGACCATTAACTCCTAACGAATTTGAGTTTATCAAAACCCACACCATTATTGGATATGACATGTTAAGCAAATCCAAAGGCGTAATTCTTCAATCCGCAGCCATCATCGCATTAGAACATCATGAACGATTTGACGGCTCAGGTTACCCCGAAGGAAAAAAGGGAGAAGAAATACATATCTATGGTCGAATTGTAGGCATTGCAGATGTATTCGACGCATTAGGTGTAGAACGAGTCTATAAAAAAGCATGGACACTTGACGAAATTAAAGAATATTTTGCCGAACAAAAAGGAAAACAATTCGACCCACAATTAGTCGATATCTTCTTCTCAAATATCGAAGAAGTACTATCCATTAAAAACAAATTCCCAGAAAAATCGCAAATTCCAACTACTTCTTAATAACTAACAATTAATATTCATACGCACCCATATCATAATCAGAACCATCCCCTGTAATACTTGGAATAGCATCAAAACCTCTTATATTCCCATCAATGTCCGTCAAAACATTTCCCCATTCCTCTCCACTGGTATCCATTCCACGGTCAATACACGGCGAGCTTGCACTCAATCTCAAATTACCCGCAGTAGCAAACACAAATAACGGGTCAGAACTAATATTACCATCGCCATTCTTAACTTGCTGTGTATCACAGTATAAAAATGTTGCATCATTACCCTTCGAATAGGTTCCTAATCCCGAATTCGACCAAATAATCGTATTTGCAAACCTTGCATTACTATAATAATTAAAAACAGCCCCCCCATGATTCGACAAAGTCGAATCCGTTTGATTCCCATACATAGTACAATTAGAAAATACAATATTCTCACACAAATCAATATGAATACCACCTGTCCTCTCATTTAAATTCGTAAAATCGTATGCCTTATTCCTGAAAACAATTACATTGATTATCTTCCCTGAACTACGAGTCATGTATAACATCCCCGCACTTGCTTTCGAAAAACCACTATGATCATTTGTAGACACTGTGTTATTCTTAAATATAGAATTTTGTAATTTCATATTTCCAAACCAAATATAAATAGAACCACCAAATGCCTTTGCGAATGCACCATATATAACACCACCTACATTTCCATCTCCAATACCTTCTGCAACACAAGAATTAGAATCAAATGTTGAATGATTTATAGACAAATCAGAATTATATGCAAATATACCACCACCCGAAGCGACCACCTCTATATTCCGATTTGATGTCTGCCATATACCCTTCGTTGATATTTGGTTTGACCTGAATTCACAATTATCAATAGTGAGAACAGAATCCATTGCATACATCCCAGCACCATAATTATAGGCAGATGCAGACGTAATATTCTCTATTTTATTTTCAACAACAGAACAATTATGAAGCAATAATTTACCACTGATACAACAAATCCCCGCCCCAACTCCAACCGCCTTATTATTGTATATAGTACAATTTTTAACCACAAATTTCTTGCCCGGCACATACACCCCAGCACCATCCTGAGCATCACTGTATATATTGTCAAGTTGGCAATTTCCACCAGTAATTAAAAATCCATTCAACTCGCTATAATTCTCACCAACAACAACATGCCACGCAGGTTGTCCACCACGAGATGCACTCCCATCAATAACAGTAAGATTTAATTGATAATTTCTTTGGTTCAATTCTGTCTCATTACCAAGAAATCCGCCATAAACATTGACCAGCTCCCTCATTATTAATGCTCCCGAATAATTCTGTCTGAGTTCATCATAAGTACCCCCAGCAACCCATACCTCTCCACCTCCTAACTCATAGGCTTTATCTATTCCTTCCTGAATAGTGGGGAAAGCTGTTGCCCATGTTAATCCATCAGGTTCAACCTCTTCTTTAGCAAGTGGTTTCTTCACATATATTCGTGTTCCTTCCAAAATCTCAATATAACCCACTTTCTGCTCTGTACTCTGCCCCGCACTGGTAATCACTGTTAAAGTAACTGTATAAACACCAGGGGATGTATATGCATGCAACGGACTTCGCAAAACACTAAAACCACCATCCCCAAAACTCCATTGCCATGTAGCATTCGCACCATTACCCATTCGACTCTCATCTCGAAATTCAATCTCACTATTTACAAGATTCTTAGTAGGCGTAGCAGAAAACCTCGCAACAGGTGGATACGGATAAGAGCTATAAATCCTTATGTATCCCGCCAATATTGATAAAGGAAAAACCAAACCCTCCGGATAGGTATACGCCTGAATACTCTCCGCATAAATAGAGTAAATATCATTAAAATCCGCATCCTCTGAAATCTTAAACCGTATCACAGCAAAGCTCCCCGTTACCATACCTTTCGAAGTTGACCCCGACGCAGTAAGTCTTAACTTTCCCGGAGTCACCTCACCAGCAGTTAAAGTCTTCCCCGCATTATAAACAGACGTTCCTTCCATAAAATCTAAATATTGCAACCGATTGTAATTAAAAGTCAGATCAAAACGAATATAATTCAACGAAACACCTTCCGTCTCCAAATATAAAGGTATATTAATCTCTGAACCCGGTGTTGTATCCCGTCTATCTATGACAATTCGTGCATAAGTATACACCTCACCCTCACCTTCAACAGTTCCTTCACCCTCCAATATCCCTTCTACTACTCCCTCCAATGAACCCTCCAATGAACCCTCTGATGAACCCTCTAATGAACCCTCCAGCTCTCCTTCATTTATATAACAATAGACAGGCTTATACCCATCTTCCGTTGGCGTCGAACTTAACTCATAACCACATAAATTATAAAATTGAACCAATCGAAGTAATTCTATCAATGAAATCTTCCACGGATTTGTCGGTTCATAATCACTATCATGAGGCTCACATGTCTGGTCACCCGGACCCGGATTATACCCATCCTCACCGTTAGGGTCACAATGATACGACTTAATATTATAAAATTGAATTACCCTCAACAACTCAGAAAGATTTATCTTCTTATCCTGATTCCTATCCGCTGTATGAAACTCACCAGCCTTAACAACCCCATAAACTGATGGACAAAACAAGGTCAGCGAGAAAATAACTAAAACACAAAAACACAATATAGCCAAATTTTGTTTTATTGGATTATTGAACATATAAACACCTTATCTTTTAAATAACTCAAGCGATTCCCCGCTTATAAAATGTTAAAATCTTTAATATATATAAAAATACCATTTTTTACATACATTTTTCAAATAATTTTATTCCCAAAAAAATATTGCCCCTTAAACATCACAAAAAAATACCGTAAAAACTCATTTTTTGACATTAAAACTATTATCGTCAAAAACGTTTCCTCTTTCATTTTCAGAATTCAACCCACATTTTCAACGTCAACGATTTCTTTACAGCACATACAATCCCATCTGTGTCTTCTAATTTTCATTCTTTCCTCCGTGTCCTTTATTGATTTACTTATTTCTAAAGGTATAATGTAGTGGAAGCATCCCTGCTCCCCTAAAAAAATAACCATTAACATCCAATCTATCTATTCATGAACAAGTCTGTCCCCGCTATATTATGTAATAATTCCCCACAGGCAAAAATATTTGTGCTACTTTATAATTCCTGGACAGTAGCCGTCTTCGCCAGTAGGGCAGGGATAATAACCACCCATGTTAAAGAATTGGATTACTCTCAACAGTTCGCTAAGGCTGATTTTCCAATCACCATCCTGATCTGCACTGTGTGGTGGCTTTTCCTCTTCTCCTTCCACCACGCCTTCTGGAATCCCTTCTGGATTACCTTCAACAACTCCTTCCGGGGTGCCTTCCACTACACCTTCCGGTGTTCCTTCTACTACTCCTTCCGTAGAGCCTTCGGCTGTTCCTTCGCCCTCTACAGTACCTTCTGGCGTCCCTTCCAGACTTCCCTCGCCTTCGGGACACAGACCCGTGGATACTACCAAATTCACGGCTGTGCCCGGTAGCACTTGCTGGCCTGATAACGGGTCCTGACTTATCACATCTCCCGATGGAACTGTATCACTGCACTCCTGTGTAATCAAACCTACCGTCAACCCGGCTCCTACTATCGCATCCTCCGCCGAATTCTGAGCCATACCTACTACATTCGGAACCGTTACCGGACACGGACCCGTGGATACTACCAAATTCACGGCTGTGCTCGGTACCACTTGCTGGCCTGATAACGGGTCCTGACTTACCACATCTCCCGATGGAACTGTATCATTGCACTCCTGTGTAATCAAACCTACTGTCAACCCGGCTCCTACTATCGCATTCTC
>DAOSBX010000071.1 GCA_035361075.1 Candidatus Hydrogenedens sp.
AAAATGGCATGTCAAAACCTCTCTCTTTTTAAACTTTGTTTCTTTCTGCAAAATTACAATCTATTAAGACCAGATAATTTATGGCTTATTCTTTTTCCCCATCTGTTGTAAGATGTCTTTGTCCCAGTGGAGGGGGATAGATTCACTTTGTAGCATTTGTTGAAATTGTTCTAATTGGGATTGATTGTTTCTGACCTGACGTGGTTTTAACGTGTTATTTAGGCAGAAAGATACAAGACATCCAACAGCCTCACCGATGTGCCATTCTACATGGTGAAGTCGGTATGCTCCATTTGTGATGTGTGTAGTTCCAATATTTTTAGACACGGGGAGCATGTTTTCGACTCGTTGTGGTATTAGTGCACCTAATGGAATCTGAAAGGGCAGAGAATCCACATCGAAGTAGTTTTTATGGTTGGTTCGAGGATGTAGGTCTATCCGATAGTAGCCAATGCCAACAGTATCATTAAAAAATTCAGGGGTTATATAGTCCTGTGTTTTGAGAAGTTCTTTTCGTGCATCTTTTCCAATATGTTGTTCACATATTGTGAATTCCGCTTTGATACGTCTCGCTTCTCGTATATAGGGTCGCATAGCAAATCCATCTTCTGTGCCGGTAACGTCGGGACGAAGCCGGAGTCCTTTCCAACCTGTTCCGCCATCGGGTCTGGGAGCATCTGTTTGCAACCAGTAGAATAGGGCAAGGCTTAATTCTTTGGCTTTTTTCTCATGGTAAATGTCTTCTTCCTTGGATTTGTTTTCGATAATGTTACCTAAAAAGTAATCATTTTGAGGCCAGTTGACGAGAGTAATGCTGAAAGGGATAATACTTGTGTCAAAAAGGTTTTTATCCAGAATTTGGCGGTAATTCCACCAGTTTGCTTTAGTTTGACCCATCGGGTCGAAAGGTAAAGTCCGCTCTTGTAGGGTAACGGGATGGGTTGCGGTAAAACTTAATAACGGACCTGTCCATGGTGGGTCTAAATCTGGAATAAAATCTCTCCAGAAATCATAATTCTGTGGTTTATCAATGCGGTAGTCTCCATTGGGGTCGTAATCCATTGCAAAGCACCATGTGCATGCCTGCATACCTTTAGGGTCTGCATTTATTGGGGCATGTGGTTCGCCTGTAATTCTTTGGGATTCCATACCTGTTACATATTCCACATTCCCCATAGGCAATAACTCACCCGTTTCTGTTGCATCGATAAAATACGGAGCAGTCAGAGAAATTTTATTCCCTGTTTCTAAAGATTGAACCATAATAGTTAAGAAGTGGTCACCTTTTGTCTCAACTTTTACAGGGATGTGTTGCTTCAAGACGATTAATTTCTTCCCCGAAATGTAAGGGGATAAGAGTTGTTCAATTACCTGTGCACTAACTCGGGGTTCATGGCATATTCGGGAGACATTCCCATTACCAGGATTTAATTTTGGGTCGTTTCTATGCTCATCAAGAAGTGGATAGTTTTTTCGGTAAAAATTGCGAATTTCATTGCGGAGCTGTTTATATCTACCTGTTGAACCTTTATCCTCTACCCATGGATTCTCATCAGGTGGAACTGCTTGACTGGTCATTTGCCCACCTAACCATAATGTTTCCTCTGTAAGTATAACGTTTAATCCATGTTGTAATGCACTTAAGGCACATGCTACACCACCTATGCCTCCGCCGATAATGACTAAGTCACCTTTTATTTCCTTTGTATAATGCCATTTATAATTTTTATAATGATGAAACCTTACCTTTTTCTCTTTTTCTTTACCTTTTACAGAGGAGAGGGTCAATAATGGCAACATACTCGCATTTTGTAGAAATTCTCTTCGTTTCATGTCTTTCATCCCTTTGATGAAATTTGTAAATTAGATGTATTTTTTTATATATTACACCAATTATATTTAATAAGTGAAACAAAATAAGTGAAACCAAAATAAAATAAAGAAAGTCAAAAACTCACTTGAAAAAGTGAATATTTTTTTTCACAATCAACAAATAAACCTAAAACCAACAAAGGAGGTTTTCAAATGAAACGTTTTATCGTTACCACGCTCGTAGCACTTTCAATGGTTGCAATGCTTTCTGTTCTGGGTTGTGCTGGGATGGGCAAAGGACCATCAGATGAGGAATTAATTCGTTCCACTATTGATAAGGTCAAAACTGCCCTTGAAAGCAAGAATTTGGATTTATTAATGACTACTTTTGCCGATGACTTTGAGCATCCGGAAGTCGGTGGCAAGGAAGAAGCCCGCCAGATGCTACAATTAGGTCTGGAGTCAGGCTATGCCGATGAGGGTAAGGTTGATTTGAGTAATATGGAGATTAAAATTGCTGAAGATGGAACAGCAACTGCATATCCAATCGATTTGAGCAGTGCCGCAGGTTCTGTTTCAGTCGAACTTGTGTTGAAAAAATATGAAACAACCAATGATAAGGGCAAAAAAGTTCCCGCATGGTTGGTTAAGACCATAAATGTTGACGGTCTATAATCAAAATAAATAGACTTTCTCCTCATTTTTCCCCTTTTCAAATTATCCTTTGTTTTTTACCCTCTGCTTTCTGCCCGGTGGTAAACACCACCGGGTATCTTTTTTAAATGTTTGTGTTAGACTGATTTTTTTAATGGGCCATGTATCATGATGAGTGTTGTATGAAACATGATTGAAAATTTAAGTATAATATTTTCTCATTTATTACATAATTGTAAAAAATATTAAGATGGGTATTTTTTTGATATGTCTCATGTAAATAAACGAAAACAGGTAGGCATTATAACTCTGGGCTGTGATAAAAATACAGTCGATAATGAATACCTTGCGGGGATGCTTGAAGATTTGGGTTATGAAGTTGTCCCATTGGAGGATGCAGACTTAAATGATGAGTTCGATGTTATTTTGATAAACACATGTGGGTTTATTTTGGATGCGAAAAGGCAGTCAATCGAAGCAATTGCAGAAATAGCAGAGCAGAAAAGATTAACAGGAAATCCAAAACGTTTTTTTGTATATGGTTGTTTATCACAGAGATATCCTCAAGAGATATTGAAGAAATTTCCAGAGATTGATGGTCTTGTTGGCGTTGGTCAGTTAGAGACATTGATAAGGTTTATTCAAGGTGAACAATTAGCCCATGATGAGAAGGTGTGCTGTCTTAAGAAGCCAACTGTGCAAATACATCGGTATATACGGAGAAAATCAATATTACCCCGTCCCTATTCCTTCTTAAAAATCGCAGATGGTTGTTCTCATAGATGCTCATTTTGTGTTATACCCACAATAAAAGGACCCTATCGTTCTGTGCCGATGGAAATTGTATTGCAGGAAGCAGAGTATCTATTATCAAAAGGAATTAAAGAACTCAATCTAATTGCTCAAGATATTACGTATTATGGTAGAGACCTGAAAAAAGGTTATGGATTAGTGGAACTGCTGAAAGAATTGTCGCAGTTAAAAGGTAAATTCTGGATACGATGTTTATATAGTCTCCCTTCAGGTATAACAAAAAAGTTCTTGCAATTTGTAGCAGATGAGCCCAAAGTACTCCACTATTTAGATATGCCCATCCAGCATCTGGACAAAAAAATCCTTAAGTTAATGAACCGCCCAAGATATAATCATGATATTTTTGAGCAGATTAAAAAGATTCGCACCATAATTCCTGATATCGTTCTCCGAACAACGATTATATTAGGCTTTCCTGGAGAAGGCTATGCATCGTTTCAAAATCTTATTCGTGGGATAGAGCAACTTCGATTTGAGCGGTTAGGTGCATTTATGTATTCGCCAGAAGAAGGAACCCCCGCAGTGAGTCTACCGCGTAAAGTAGGCAAACTAATTGCGGAACGAAGATATCATATTCTGATGGAAACTCAAGCTGAAATATCGTATGAATTTAACAAGAGCCGTGTAGGTAAAGAAAACACCGTGCTTATTGAAGATTTCGATGAGGAGAAAAATCTGTGGGTAGGTAGGTCGTATGCCGAAGCTCCAGAAGTAGATGGGATTATCTGGGTTCGTTCACCAATACCCTTAAAATTGGGAGAATTTTATCAAGTCAGAATTACAGAAGCAGAAATTTACGATTTGCAAGCCGAAACACTGCTCACCTCCTGAAAAACATATAAATCATTATAGTGTTACATGTGCGAACCCATGTGTTCGCAAAGAGAAACATTCATCCTATATATATCTACTATGACTATGTATTCACTGTAAATATGTATTTACCTCAAATATGTTTTGATTTTCAGGC
>DAOSBX010000072.1 GCA_035361075.1 Candidatus Hydrogenedens sp.
TCTACTATCTTCTTCTGTTGCCGTCAAAAAAAGAGTATTGAAAAAGGTTAAATTGTTTTTTTTATGTTTTACATTTACTCATTATTTTAAAACTATTCTCACTAATAAACTGCATTATACATGTTTATGATATAACATTATTATAATTTTGCCAAAATAAAAAAATAAAATTCAACTTTAATATCATCATTTTTTAAATTGATTTTTTTTTGATCCTCGTAAAAAAATATTTATAGTATCCCAGCCACTTCTGCGTGTGTCTTTTACTTCGCAATTACATACGGCAAAGAAAATCTAACCACAGAGAACCACAGAGCCGATTCTTATCATTCCCTCCTCTCATCTCCGTGTCCTCTGTGGTTAATTTCTTTCCTAAATTTACATGTATCGGGAGCATCCCTGCTCCCCTAAAAGAAGTTTTTCATCATACAACACAGTCTGATTATTCTATAAACCCTCCTTATTGGTGTAAGTCCTCTTCTGTTATTCTTTTAGCCATAAATCCCTTAAATGTTTCTTTACACACAAGATATTTGCCTTACTCTTTATAATGTGAATATTTTTTCAGAAGTGCGATGTCTATGTTTCAACTTTATCTATCTCTAAAAAATGAACAGGGGCATAAAAAATATGTATATAATCACTCTTATCTATTCTTACCAGAACGATTAAAGTAGTCTTTATATGAGTTTGCTTTGGAAGCAAAGTCATATTCGTCTACTTTTCGGAGACTCCAGAATAGTGCACCCATATACCCATTCTGTTCTATAATACCGAGTTGTGAGTAAACATCAAGAGGTTCGACTTCACCAATAATAACAGGTCGGTCAAGAAGCAATGATTCTACTGGAAAATCTAATGGCATCCCCACTTCCATTTTAGCATAATAATGGAATTGGTACATATCAAGTCCAAGGTCTCGCCAATATTCTATCATATAATCACGTTGTGCACTACCTAATGTAATCTTTACTGAATCTCCGCTTTTAATTCGAATTGCAGAAATAAGTTCTTGAAGGAATGTGGTAACCTCTGATTGCGTCAGGACACCACCTTTATTCAGAAATGTAAATTCTGGCTCATTCATAAGGTCCCATGCGGTAATGGTTTGCGAATGTGCATAGGTGCTGACAAAATCACTCAGGAGGGTGATTAATCCCTGACGATAGGTGGTTAACCAGTCTGGATGTTCACCAAGAGCACCGTTCTTTGCATCATTGACACCATTGGCAATTAAATAATCAAGTAAAACTGGTATTAACTGTACTCTAAATGTCTGGGCTACAGAGACAAGAGCATCCATATCGGAAATAACACGTTCATCAAATCGAAAATTCATACCTTCCTGAATAATGCCAGCACGACCATCGCAAAAAAGGAATACGCGAACTTGATTTATACCATGGTCTTTAAGAAACTGAAAATCTTGATTCAAAATTTCAATATTTGAACTAAAACCTCCATGCTGTTCAGGGTTGTATGGATTCTCTCCTAAATCCCAACCGTAGTTAATCCATGGGAGATTCACACCAGAAAACTTTTTAAAAATATATTCTCCCTCTGTTGCACCTTCACCTTCACGTATTCCTTCATTTTCCCCTTCATTTGCAGAACAAAGAACTGGTTTATACCCATCTTCTGTAGGTGTCGAACTCTCTTCATAACCACACAAATTATAAAACTGAATTAGTCTAAGCAATTCTATCAATGATATTCTCCATGGACTTGTAGGTTCATAATCGCTATCATGAGGCTCACATGTCTGGTCACCCGAACCAGGATTATATCCATCCTCACCTTGTGGGTCACAATGATAGAATTTAAAATTATAAAACTGAATTACTCGGGATAACTCAGAAAAATCTATTTTCTTGTCTTGGTTCCTATCCGCTGTATGAAACTGGCTAACCTTACTCAATCCATAAATTGAGACACATAAGATAGTCATTAAAAAAATGAATGACACACAAGAAAATAAAATGAATAAACGTGATTTTTGGGAGTTGTGAAACATAAAACACCTTACCTTCTCAAGCAAATCCCTGCTTGTAAAATATTAATAATTTTAATATCAGCCCCTAAGATTTTCTTAGTTATTACATGAAATAATGTTTATTCCGCAGATATTTTTATCCGTCTCCTTTATATAATGTTCAAGTTCTTCTTTTGATATTTTCTTGTTTTTATCTTTATCAAGTTCTTCAAAAAGGCTCATTGTAAATTCAGGATAACGTCCAACTATTTCCTCATACGTTAGATAATCATCTCCATCTATATCGCAATAACTAAAAGTAGACCAAATCTGTAATACGAGGTTTCTTTCTTGTTTTTTGTCTAATTCAGTCTCTTTTCTATAATTAATGTTTAGATTTAAATAAGCCCCATGTGGAATATAAAGCCTCCTCTGAGATGGCGTAACATAACCTTCTATATCACTGAAAACAACATCATACCAGCCCAAAGAAAGTATTATAAGTTCGCCAGGGTTTAGCCAATCCGTTTGATTTATTACTTTCCATTTAGCCCCTAAATTAACTACCTCGTAAGGGTAAATATGTATCAATATTCCGCCAGATTCCCAATATTTAACTTCAATCACTTTGTCTTCATGCTCGCCAATTTCTACAATAATATACTCTGACGTAGACCACCCAATGGGCTGACTGAATGTAACCTTATAATTGCCTGCATATAAGTTTTCCACCTTGTCACCACTATTGTTCCAAATTTCATTCCCTTCAACCTGCCACTGTGCCCCATTAAGTATCGCTTCTTCTGGAGTAATTATAACCGTTAATGAACTAAGTTTTTCCCCTTCACCCTCGCCTTCTGTTGTGCCTTCGGGGAAACCTTCCCAAATGCCTTCTCCTTCTGGGGATGCACCTTCACCACACCATACACAACCACCTCCGTTGTCTATCGCACTTGCATCTAATA
>DAOSBX010000073.1 GCA_035361075.1 Candidatus Hydrogenedens sp.
AAATATCTCATTAAAATTAAAAGAAAAGTTTGCAAATAAATAACAGGCTTTTTAACTCTTCTACTATTTAATTCAAATATTTTTTCCACCTCTCTAAGTTTATAAAAGTTATTTTGTTTTATTTTATGAAACCTGATTAAAACGATAGATGTCAAAATAGTAGAATTATGCTAATTTCTTGCAAAGGAAAATACAATGCGAAAAACAGGTTTCACTCTGATTGAACTGCTTGTTGTAATTGCAATTATCGCAATACTTGCGGCAATTCTTTTGCCTGCTCTTGCCCGTGCTCGTGAAGCAGCGCGTCGTTCCAGTTGCCAGAACAACCTTAAACAATGGGGTCTTATCTACAAAATGTATGCCAATGAAGCCCGTGGAGGGAAATTTCCGCCCATGCAATTTGAAGCATATTCACATCGCCGTGCAATCATCGCATTAGGACCTATGGTTAATACAATCTACCCCGAATATTTGACCGACCCAGCTATTATTCTTTGTCCATCAGACCCGGAAAATACCATGCAAAGCCTTATTGACCCTGCAACAGGGAAATTTAATTTAGCAGAAGAACGTGACGCTATCGATTTAAGTTATGTATACATAGGTTGGGTTTTAGATAAATGTGAAGATACAGACCCACAAATTGGTATTGCTGATATTATGGCATTATTACCACATATCCCCCATGATTTCGTCCTTGACAATCCCGATGCCACAGGACCCCAACAGTTTGTAGCCCTGTTTATTGGACTTTTTACAAAAGCCATCGGATATTTGCATGGTGGAAGCGGTGAAGCCTATTTCCTTGCAAAAAGTTTCGAATTAGCAGATAGCGATTGTCCTGTCATTAATATTATGAGCAATGAACCCCTCGGAAATGGAAATACCAACACTATCTACCGATTAAGAGAAGGCATTGAACGATTCCTCATTACTGATATTAATAATCCATCCGCAAGCAATCAGGCACAAAGCGAAATTTTCGTTATGTACGATACATTATCCAGCATGGTAAAGTATTTTAATCATGTGCCTGGTGGATGTAATGTTTTATATATGGATGGGCATGTTGAGTTCTTACGTTATCCTGGTAAAGCACCCGTATCACAAGGCTTAGCCTTATTCCTTGGAACCTTAGTCGACCGTGGCAGACATGATGACTAAAGGGAGGTAATTCTATGAATAAAATCTCAAATCTTATCATTTTCATTCTCGTAGCACCTTTCTTCGTTACTATCAATGGATGCGGTCCTTCCGAAGAATATAAGAAGGTAAAAGAAGCCTTAGAACTACATTCAAAAGTCAAAGAAAGAAATGCTAAAATAGGCAAAATTCGTTTCCTCCCACACGATGAAAATCAGAAAGATAAAGACCTACGATTTGAAGCAGACCTGTTAGATGATAAAGGGAACATTATTGGGAAAGCCGAAGGATTTCGTGTGGAAGGGTTTGGCACACGCATATTTCGTGTCCGATATAATGATGAACCTGAACCACCTCCCCGCCAACGTGGACAACGCCCCCGAAGACAAAGACCCCCTACCCCTCCACCCACAACAAATGAACAATCCTCCGTTGACCACTTATCAAATTAAAATACCAAATTTACATACAAATTTTTTTGTTTTTTCACAACAAATAAATAATATATTTCAAACATATTAATCAGCATACTTTAATTAAAATATTAAAGAAAGATATTTTTTCCTTTCTCACCAATTATGTGTTAGATTTGAAGTTGTTGTATAAAAACGAGTTGTGTTTTTAGATGAGAGTAAATAGAATCAAAAGAACTAATGCTAATATAGTATTTAAGAAGTAAAGATTTTTCCTCATTTTATTTTTGATAATACCCCTAAACTACTTTATTTCCCTGTATCACACACCAAAATAATGCATAAACTTTGTTAACAAATTCCATTCGATATATCTATATATAAAGAGAACCTATGGTAACTGAATAGTGATAAAAAAAGAAAAAAAAGCGGCCGAGATCATTTTCTCTTTTTTCCTTTAAGCGATTTTAAATTATCCACAGCATCAGCATCGCCTCGCTTTACCGCCTTCCCAAAACATTCCCTTGCCTTACCATAATCCTGCGGAACACCCCGACCATTATAATACATCACACCTAAATTATACATAGCATCAGCATTGTCTTTTTCTATTACCTTCTCATACCACTGCCGTGCCTTACCATAATAAATTCACTATTTCCACCTCCCTAATCTATCGTATCGTACAGTTCTCTAAATAGTGGCTCCAATACTGTATCACTATCAGGGGAAATGCTTAAT